>JBNAWC010000032.1:6280-13629 GCA_049700035.1 Candidatus Bathyarchaeales archaeon | reverse complement strand
TTTACATACACGCCTCTAATGGCGAAAGCCAATGTAAGTTTTAAGTCTAAAGTGGGATTTATCCAGAATGGAGCTTGTTTCTTTCCTTGCGGCTTTTTAGTTCTTCCACGGCTGTGGCTATTTCGCGTGGCAGCTTTGGGGTTAGCTTGAATATGTACTCGGCTTTTTCGGTGTAAATGCGGATTTCAAATGTTCTTCCAGCCACGTCCAACCCCGTTTGAATGTACTCGGCTTTTTTTTGGCAGTTTCGATGTGTTTTCAGCGAGCAACCTTTCCAGAAGCCTTTCAAGCTCGGCGAGAGGTGTCGTGTTGTCGAATGTCAGCTTCAGCGGGTAGCAGAGGATTTCTGAGTCTGCAGGCCTGTAGTTCACCACGCTCTTGTCAAGCATGTTCTGCATGCTTATTGAAACTGTGTTGCCAGCGGACGTCGTTATCTTCACGTAGTTCAGGGTTACCTCGCTGACCACGCCTTCAACTGTGTCGACACGTATGTTGTCTCCAACCCTGAAGGGCCTGGAAAGGCTAAAGGGTGTAGGCGAAAATGCGCGCGCGCGGACTCGAACCCATTTGGGTTCTATTCCGGCGGGCCCGCCATCATTTCGCCGCTAATTTTGTGCGTGTGGGTGCTTGCCGGGGTCTATTTTCAGTTTTAGGCTGAAATCTAGAGGGGGTGGGTCTGTATTGGCTTTTCTTTTAGCCAAAAAATGTTAGAAAATCTGGAAGGGGCTAATGTAGCCCGTTTTAGGGCATATTTTCACTGTAGAAATATGGTTGATATAGCCAGTTAAAATGCATGTTCTTGGAGAAGGCTTTGAAAAACCAAAGAAAACACGAAAAAGAAGGCGAAACCGAAAATTTCCCCACGGAACGCTACACAATATTTCACGCACTATTTGAAGTGCTAAAAGAAAAAGACAAAAAGCACAAAAAGAAAAATTAAGAACCAGCAAAACCCGCAGACTTAACGGCGTTCACAGTCCTTCTCAAAAGCAACTGCGCAGCCTCTTGTGTTGGCCACCCGCCCAATCCGCAATCTGGTCCAGTAAATGTCATTGCATCTCCAAACCTTTCCTTCGCCTTCAGAAAACGCCTCCTTATGTCTTCTTCGCTTTCCACAAGTTGTTCGGCGGTTGGCTTTGTTACGCCTTTCTCGTATAGTTCGGCTATGATGTTGTTTATGTCCGTTCTTGATACGCCAACCCTTATTTGCTTGTCTGCGTTTTCCAAAAGCCTCTTTGAAACCGCCTCAATGTTCCTCGGCGAGGCAGCATACTCAAGCGAAACAACATCCAAATTCTTCACTTCAAGCATGTCCACAATTCTAGAAGGCGAATGCAGATGAATCTGCTTCACCGCGCCAGCAAAATTAAACGCTTTTTCCATAACCTCCAAAACCACGTCCTTATCCGCAGAAATCTCCTGAAAACCAAAACTTGGCTCATCAATTGAGACGACCTCCGTTTTCACATACTTGGCGTCTAACACGGCGTTTTTTGCAAAGCGTCTAACAGTTTCCGCAAACATTAGAAGGATATCCCTATAGGCTGTTTTCCCAACAATTCTTAAGTACAGCTCCATAGGACCAGTTATACACACACGCAAGGGTATCCTCCCCCCAAACTCTTCAGAAAGCGCCTTCGCCTCACAGTTTATCACATACACTTCTGGCATCACTGCACTCTTTGCCTCAACCTCATATGTGCCCCTCTCCATGACTTCTAGAATAGGCTCGGCAAACTGACTATGTATGTCATAATGCTGCGGATAATTAATAACATCCAAGCCCGCTTGGCACTTCTTTCTAAAAGAGTCAGTTACTACGTTGTAAAAGTTTTTTAGCAGAAACTCATTTTCCCTAGGGTCTCTTCCTTTAATGACGGCTTTTCTTGCAAGCGCGTACGCTTTTTCAAACTGTTCACGGCTTATTGCTGTTGGAAGCGGAAAGCTTCCTATGTCATCGACTATGGTTTCCATGGAGAAGTAAATGTTTGCAATTTGATTTAAAACTAACTTTTCATGCAAATGTTCGAGGAATTTCGGAGCGTAAGAGATATAAGTTAGCGCTGTTCAGTGAGCACATGAGGATGTAAAATGAATATTTGGAAACTCCGCGCCTCGATGGTTGGAACCTTAGCTATAATAATAGGCTTATCCACCCTAATCTTCACAGTAATCCTCAGCCTCGTCGGCTCATTCAGCCTCATGACTTTAGGCGTTTTAGTCGTCGCTTTTAACGTTCTCCAGTGGCTGATATCCCCATACATTGTTGATGCACTTTACCGCACACGAGAATTGCCCGAAAATGAAAACCCGAAACTGCATGAAATAGTTGCAAAGTTAAGCGAAAAAAGCGGAATCAAAAAGCCCAGACTCATGCTCGCGCAGATTCCAATTCCAAACGCTTTCGCTTACGGTTCACCAATAGCTGGAAACCGAGTTGCAGTCACAAGCGGTTTGCTAAAAACACTTGAAACAGAGGAAATCGAGGCTGTCATCGGACATGAACTTGGACATTTGAAACACAGAGACGTGCAACTAATGATGTTTGTTTCGCTTTTGCCCGCTTTGCTCTACTACATTGGCTATTCGCTTATACTCTCATCCATGTACAGAAGCCAAAGAGAACAAGGCAGCGGCGGAGCAGCTTTAGGCTTCGCTTTTATGGCTTTTTCATGGATACTCAACATGTTCATACTCTACCTGAGCCGCCTCCGCGAATATTACGCTGACAGCCACAGCGTCCAAATAGTCGACGACGGCGCAAGGAAACTCTCAGAAGGCTTAGCAAAAATAGTTCACGCAACAAGAAACATGCGCAGAATGCACAAAGACACGCAGAACTTGAACGCGTTCAAAGCCCTATTCATCACAGACCCGGACCGCGCAGAAAACGACGCAATGGAAATAGCTGCCGTGACTAGTGGAGGCGACCAAAAGCTTGTACAAGAAATCCTATCCAAGAAGGTTACTACCCTTGATAGGATAATTGAAATCTTCTCGACGCACCCCAACATCGTGAAGAGGCTTAGGGCGCTACAACGAGCATAGGCATGCGTCACTCCCAAATTATTTTTGGAAAATGTTAAAACTTGTAGGCGTTATTTTCTATCAAGGCAAGCAATAAAGCGTGAAGTGGTGGCTATGCAACCGCTCTTCCATGAAATTGATAAAATCAAAAACGAAATGGTTCAAACACTGATGGAGCTCGTTAGAGTTCCCGCAATCGCTCCAGAAAATGGCGGAGAAGGCGAAACAAGAAAAGCTGAAAAACTGCTTAAAATCCTTGAAGGCGTAGGCTTTGACAAGATAGAGCGTTACGACGCCGCCGACGACAGAGTCCCATCCAAAAAAAGACCAAACATAGTGGCATACTGTTACGGCGAAAATGCCGACGAGACACTCTGGATAATAACGCACATGGACATCGTCCCGCCAGGAGAAGAATCGCTTTGGACCATCACAAAGCCTTTTGAACCACTTATCAAAGACGGCAAGGTCTATGGACGCGGAAGCGAAGACAACGGACAATCAATGGTTGCTTCAATCTTCGCAGTTAAAGTCCTAAAAAATTTGGGCATAAAACCAAAAAGAACAATTGCTTTGGCTCTGGTTGCAGACGAGGAGCAAGGAAGCAAATATGGCATACAACACCTCATAGAGCAAGGACTATTCAAAAAGAATGACTTAATCGTTGTTCCAGACGGCGGAAGCGAGGACGGAAGCTTCATCGAAATAGCCGAGAAAAGCGCGTTATGGCTTAGAATACGCACAACTGGACAGCAAGTGCACGCAAGCAGACCACATAAAGGCTTAAACGCACATCGCATTGGAATGGAATACGCCATAGCCCTCGACAAAATGCTCCACGAAAAATACTCACTAAAAGACGCATACTTCGATCCGCCAGAAAGCACTTTTGAACCCACAAAGAAGGAGAAGAACGTTGACGCGGTTAACATAATTCCAGGCGAAGACATAACATATTTCGACTGCAGGATACTTCCAAACTATGATTTAGAAGAAATCCAAAAGAACATACGCAGATTGGCAGAAGAGTTCCAAAAGAAAACTGGAGCAAAAATAAGCATCGAAGTCATAAGCAAAAGCGTTGCGCCGAAACCCACAGACCCAAACTCTAAAGTTGTAACAACGCTGAAAGAAGCATTAAAGAAATCCAGAAATATAAAGCCCAAAATTGGAGGAATAGGCGGAATAACATGCGCCGCCTTCTTCAGAAAAATAGGCATACCAGCAGTCGTCTGGTGCACAATAGACGAAACAGCACACCAACCAAACGAATACGCAAAAATAGAAAACATGACCAAGGACACAAAAACATTCGCGCTAATGGCAACCTTATAGAAGCGTTGTGGGAAAAATTTATATGGCTGGATAATCCATCCAATAAGTATGGAGAAGGACGAAACTGCCAAAATAGTCTTTTTAAGCATTTTAACAGCAATCTGCCTAGCCCTGCAATTATCGCCTAGACCGCCAAACGTCGAGTTCACATCCCTCTTCACGTTCATCGTTGGCTTCATCTACGGTTCTTTTGCTGGAATGCTGTTTGGCGGTTTTGTCATGTTTGTTAATGGATTTTTCTCTCCATGGGGCTTTGCAGGCTTAAACATGCCCTTTCAAATGATTGGCATGGCCTTAATTGGCTTGGCAGGAGGCGTATACCAAAAGTTTTCAAAAGGTTACACTTCAATAAGCTTTTGTTTTGAAGCCGCGGTTTTAGGAGCATTTTTCACAACACTTTATGACCTTATAACAAATCTTGGCGTCGCATTTCAATTTGCACTTACTGGCACACCGCCTGATTTGGCGGTATTAACCGCCTTGGCTTATGGAACACCTTTTTCCCTAATTCATGTTGCTTCCAACATGGCAGTTTTTGGAGTTGCCTTTCTTCCGCTAATTAAAGCCGTAAACAACGTTATGGTGGCGAAAAAGCTTGGTTGAAAAAAGAACATTAACGTTTACAATTCTAGCTGTGGTTGTTTGGGCTTTTCTGGCGACAAGCATTGCGACATATTATTACATGCAACAATTGACGATTAAAAACCAACTTGATGAGAAACAGCAGTTGTTGACAGAATTAACAGAAAACTACGAGGACTTTGTTACAAAGCGGAACTTGCTGTTTGCAGAGTATGGCGCGTTGCTTGGGGAATATCAAAGGTTTCAGGGTGATAATTACTCCTCGCTTATGAATAATTATGCGATATTACTTTCGAACCTAAAAGGAAATTATACATCTACGTTTAACAAGTTCCCAGAATTGAACACAACCTACAACCTTTTGCTAAACGAATTTCAGGAACTCAGCGTAAAAAGTGAGGTAACAAAGGAAGAATTCAGCTCTTTACTGGAAGAGTTCTATAAACTGTTCAATGCACTATCATTGAAGGAATTGGAGAACTCGATTGGTAAGGCAAGTTTGATAGAAGTAAGCCTTTGTATAAACTACACCTTAGTGGGAGGAACCGTGGAATGGCATAATGTTTCCATCTCGCCTTGCGCCACCCTATTTGATTTGACGCGGGAAGTCGCCAACATCACATATGAGTATTGGGCAACCATGGAACCGGGCCACATAATTATAAAATCAATCAATAATCAAACGGCTTGGTGGCTTTGGTACTACTGGGATGAAACCATAAACGATTGGGTGTGGGGACCAGTTGGTTGTGACGCTTGGACTTTGAAGAACAACGGAATCTATAAATGGGATGTCTACTCATAAAAACCTAACAAAGGAAACCAAAAGGATTTTAATTTAAAATGAGAACTGAACGTTAAAAGAAAATTTGAGGGCGTAAATCTTGGACAAAACAAAAGCTATATTTAATGAAGCCCGTAAGACTGGAAGAAAACATCTTCTTGAAACAGAAGCCAAGAGCGTTTGTTTGGAGTATGGCATTCCAGCTACTGAGTTTAAAGTTGCAAAGAATGAAGTGGAAGCTCTTAAATTTGCTGAGGATATTGGTTTTCCTGTTGTTTTGAAGATTGTTTCGCCGGACATCATTCATAAGTCTGATGTTGGCGGTGTTGTTGTCGGCTTAAAGACTGTGGATGAAGTGCGAAGTGCCTATCAGCAGATTATGCGTAACGTGAAAAAGCATAAGGCAGACGCGAAAATTGTCGGCGTCCTCGTTCAAGAGATGGCTCCGCCATCCACTGAGGTTATAGTTGGCGCTGTTAAAGACCCCCAGTTTGGTCCAGCCTTGATGTTTGGTCTTGGCGGAATCTTCGTTGAGGTTTTGCGGGATGTCGCATTTAGGATTGCGCCTATAAATGAGGATGAGGCTCGGGAGATGATTGGCGAGATTAAGGCTTATCCGTTGTTGAAGGGTTATCGCGGTTTGCCTCCAGCTGACATCGACGCAATTGTGAAAATCCTCGTTAACACTTCAAGGCTTGTTATGGAGCATCAGGAGATTAAAGAGCTTGACTTAAACCCGATAATGGTTTATGAGAAGGGCGCGAAAACTGTTGATGCGAGAATCATTCTTGAATGAGTATGCTATAATGCCTAAAAATGAGGTTTTCGCGAACATTTGTGTACCGTCTGAAACGCCTTTCTTTTTGAGGCTTGATGGGTGGAAATTTCAAAAACTTTCAGAAAGCATAGGTGCGGAAAAGCCATTTGACAGAAATTTTGCAAAGTGCCTGGTTTGCTCTGCAGAAGCAATTTTTAAAACTGGTTTTGACCCAGCGCTGGTTTATGTTGCAAGCGACGAGTTAAACATACTTTTTCTAGAGGAATCTCCATTCAACCGACGTGTTGAGAAAATTGATTCCGTAATCTCCAGCCTAGCCTCCACAGCATTCGTGCTTTTTATGGAAAAGCTGTTTGAGAAAAAGCTCATCGCGGCTTTTGACTCTCGCGTAATAGTTGTTCCAAGCGAAAATCGGATAATCGAGTATTTGGCTTTGAGGCAAAGCGACCTATGGAGAAACCACAATAACGCTTATGCCTACTGGCTTCTACGCAAAAACGGATACAAGCCATCAGAAGCCTCAAAAAAGCTTAAGGGACTAAAAACAGAGGAGCTCCACGAAATAGCATTTAAGCACGGCGTAAATTTGGCTGAAACACCCGCGTGGCAGAGAAGGGGAATCCTCATTTACAAGGAACCTTACGCTAAGCGAACCCAAAATCACATTGCGGAAAGGTGGAAGCTGAAAGCAGAGTGGAACTTGCCGCTTTTCACGTCAGATGATGGAGTAAAACTAATCAAACAGATTATAGAATGGAAAAGGCGAAAGAGGAAACAGTTTGTCAGAGCAACAGAGAATCCAGCAGATTTCGGAGTTAAACCAAAAACTTTCCATCTTGAAAG
>JBNAWC010000032.1:0-6270 GCA_049700035.1 Candidatus Bathyarchaeales archaeon | reverse complement strand
GAACGGCTTAAGGTTGAGGCTGAAGATTGGGCTAAGAAAAGAGACGAGTTAAACGAGCAGATTAAGCGTTTGCGTGCAGAAATTTTAGAGCTAAAAACTGAAAGAAACAAGCTGAATGAGGATGTAAAGCAGCTCAAGCAGAAAAGAAACGAAATGCTGGAGAAAATGCTCGGAAAAATAGAAGAGGCGAAACGTCTAAACGAGGAATTAAAAGAGTTGGACAAGAAAAAGCCTCGCAAAAGCATCAGCGCAGTTCAGAAAGAAATTGACGCTATTGAATGGAAAATCCAAACAAGCCCATCAAATCTTCAAGAAGAAAAAATGCTTGTTGAAAAGGTAAAAAACCTAGAAGCGCAACGTGCACTACTTACTAAATTTGAGCAAACAAGCCAAAGGCTTCTTGAGTTGCGCGCGGAAATTAAGGCTCTTGAAACCGAGGGAAAGAGTTATCATGAGAGGTTGACTGAAAAAGCCAATAAAAGCCAAGAACTGCATGAAAGGATGCTTGAAAAGATAGAGGAACTAAACAAGGTGAAAGCGGAAGCTGATGAATTTCACAGACAATTTATAGCCGTTAAAGAGAATATTGCGCCAATCAACGAGGAAATTCAAGGGCTTCTAAACCAAATAAGAACGTTGAAGGGAGAGTTGCTAAAAGAAAAGATTGACAAAGCTAGAGAGAGCGAGGAGGCTCTCCGCGAGAAACTTAAGCAACAAGTTAGGGAGAAGCTGAAGCGTGGAGAAAAGCTAACATGGGAGGAATTCCAACTCCTCGAAGGCGAGGATTTGTAACGCAAAATTAAAGTGTGACAGCTATAAAGTAAATTGAGGAACACACAAGTGATAGCTGAAGGGGAAAAAGAGGCCGAAAAGGAGCAAAAGCGCACCCTAATTTTGTGTGTAGATAGAGACGGTGATTTAGGCGCGAAGGCTGGAATAAAAACCCCAGTTATTGGTAGGGACATAAACTTAAACGCCGCGGTGGCGCTTGCGCTTAAAGACCCTGAAGAGGCTGACGCAAACGCCATGTTTGAGGCTATACGCATATATGACAAGCTTAGAGAGGAAAATCAAAACGAAGTTTTTGAGATAGCCACAATTTCAGGTTCTGAACTTGGCGATGTTAGCGCTGACAGAAAAATTGTCAGTGAGTTAAGCAGTGTTTTAAGCGCTTTTCCAGCAAATGAGGTTATACTCGTAACTGATGGTTATTCTGACCAAGCAGTTTTGCCGCTTGTGGAATCGAGGGTTCCAGTTTCTTCTGTAAACCGCGTAGTTGTGAAGCATAGTGAATCAATAGAGGAAACAGCAGCCCTTTTCACGCGCTACCTAAAAATGATATTGGAGAATCCGCGTTATTCGCGCATCGCCATCGGTCTTCCTGGTCTTCTAATTCTCATTTTGGGTGTACTCTCAATCTTCAACCTACTCTACTATTATTGGATAGCTTTCGTCTTCGTGATAAGCGCCTACATGCTCATTAAGGGTTTTGGAGTTGACAAGGCAGCTAAAAGCGCTTATAAGTGGATTAAAGAGTACACTCCGCCACCAATGCATGTGCAAATTTCAAATTATTCCATGATTGCTGGGGTGTTGTGCATAGCAATTGGCAGCTATCTAGGATGGACAAGCGCGGCGAACTATGTTGCAAGCATAACTCCGCCATCAGACCCCGCCGAATGGCTTGGCTTTTTACCAAGTATAGTTGCCTACTTCATTAAGGGTTCGATGGACTTGGTCGTGGTTGGCATTTGCGTGGCGCTTTCTGGTAGGGCTATACGCTGGTATATGGAGCGTGATGTTCGCCTTCTCCGAAACGCTGCGCTGATAGGACTTATAGCTTGGTCAAGGTGGATTTTGGAGGGGACAGCAAACGTTTTAATAAGACCAGAAGAGGGTTACAGCAAGCTTATTTTCGCCATAATTGTTGGAATTTTGATTGGAATAGCCTCAAGCATGATTATTTTTGTCATACATAGGTCTGCTAAAGGATTTTTCAAGGAAACCAAAGAGGGTGAAGAAGAGCTTGGAGAAAGTTGAAATTGGGGTTATAGGCGGAACAGGATTTGAAAGCCTATTCAAAGACGCTGAACAGCTTCGTGTTGGAACTCCCTATGGTGTTGCTCCACCACTCTCAGTTGGAAACTTAGGTGACAAAAAGGTTGTTTTTCTTCCAAGGCATGGTCCAGACCACTCTTTGCCACCGCACAAAGTGAATTATAGAGCAAACATTTACGCTTTGCACAGCATTGGCGTAAAAAGGATTATTGCAATAAACGCTGTGGGTGCAATAAATCGTAACTTTAAGCCTTCAGACATTGTGCTTCCACATGATTTTGTTGATTTCACAAAATTTCGCCCAACAACCTTCTATGATGAAGCTCCAGTGACGCATATTGATGTTTCCCAGCCGTATTGCCCAGAAATCCGTAAGGTGATAATGGAAACTGCGAAGAGACTTGGAATAAATCTGTGGAGCGAAGCCATACTCGTGTGCACTGAAGGACCAAGGTTTGAGACTGCTGCTGAAATTGAAGTTTTTAGGCGTTTAGGCTGCGATGTGGTTGGGATGACTGGTGTTCCAGAGGTTGTTCTTGCGAGGGAGCTGGAAATTTGCTATGCCGCCTTATGTTTTGTTTCGAATATGGCTGCTGGAATTCAAGAGCGTCTAACGCCACTGGAGGTTAGGGATATATCCGCAAAAGTTATGCCAAAACTTGTTCAAATTTTAACTGAAACCATAAAGGCTTTACCTGCTAAACGTGAAGGCAAATGTCCTTGCGCTGAAGCCCTCAAAAACGCGAGGTTCAAGTAATGTTTAAAAGCCTACTTTCGGCTATCGGCGCGTATAAGTTGTATGAAAAGTGGCTTTGGCACCAAGTCAAGAACGGCAACAAACCAGAACATATCGCGATAATTTTGGATGGCAACAGACGGTGGGCTTCAGAGAAAGAACTTAACCCATGGTTTGGACACGCAAAGGGCGCGGAAAAAGTTGAGCAGCTCCTAGATTGGTGTTTGAAGCTTAGGGTTAAGTCCATAACGCTTTACGCTTTTTCCACAGAGAACTTTCGCCGAACAAAAAGTGAAGTTGAAGAGATTATGCGCATAGCAGAAGAAGAGTTTAGGAAAATCTTGACGGATGAGCGAATACACAAAAATAAGGTGCGCGTAAAAGTCATCGGCAGGCTACATTTGCTACCAGAAGATTTGAGGCGCTTGATAAAGGATGTTGAAAACGCAACGCAAAACTATGACCAATACTTCCTCAACATAGCCTTCGCATACGGCGGAAGAGCAGAAATCGTTGACGCAGCAAGAAAAATAGCCGAAAAGGTCAAGGCTGGCGAGCTTAATCCAGAAAACGTTGACGAACAAACCTTCGAGAAGCACCTTTACACAGCGCACATGCCAAAACAAGACCCAGACCTCATCATTAGAACTTCTGGCGAAGAAAGGCTAAGCGGCTTCCTCCTTTGGCAGTCAGCCTACAGCGAACTATGCTTTTTGGATGTTTATTGGCCTGACTTCCGCTTCATAGACCTTTTAAGGGCTGTAAGAACATTTCAAAAACGTAAGAGGCGTTTTGGCGCTTAAAGGCGCTTTTAAGCTCTTTTTTTGGCGCTTACTATTGATATTACGTCTCTGTCTTTTAGGATGTAGTCTTCGCCTACGCGTTTGCGTTCTCTTGCTTCAACAGCGTATATGAAGCTCTCGCCGAGCTCCGTGTGTATGATATAGGCGAGTTGGCGTGCAGTAGTTCCGTATGGAACGAGGTAAGCGTCTGGCAGAACTCGCCCATTATGGTCTGAGAGGTGCTCCAAATCTTCCACGGGGTAAACTGTTATCATGTTTAGGAGTTTGAAGTAAGCCAGGTTTACTGCCTCTTGAACTCCAGTGGATCCGTATTTTAGGAGTATTTTCTCCCTTATGGTTTCCAAAGCCTTAACTTGGCTTGAGGTTAGCCTTTCTGGGTCTGTTATGCGGAAGTTGCAGTCTCCAGGCCTATAATCTATCAGCTTTTTCTCCGCTGCTCTTCTTAGGGCTAGTTCTGCTTCTGCACAGCATGGCACCACAATGTAGTTGAGTTTCCTTAGCCTTTCAAGGTTCTGCTCTGCCGTCGGCAGGTCAATTTTGTTCGCCGCTATGAGCATTGGCTTGGCTATTTGCCTTAAAGTGTCAACGAATTTTATAAATTCGTCTTCGCTCCACGACGTTGGTTTGTCAGCGTTTAAACCCGACTTTCTGATGGTTTCGAATATGTGGACGCGTTTTATTGCCAGTCCGCTGAGTCTCTCCTCAAGCATGGCGTAGAGGTCTTTGGCTTCAGCCTCAACCGTTCTTGCAATTTTCGGCCAATCGCGTTTTAGAATGTTTGCCATCCACATTGTAATTTCGTGTTCAAGGAACTTTACATCTTCAAGTGGGTCATGCTCGCCTGGCTTGCAGATTCTCCCTTCACAGTCTGTTCCTCCAGAAGCATCTATAATGTGTATGAGCGCGTCAGCCTTCCTAATCTCGTCCAAAAACTGGTTTCCTAAGCCTCTTCCTTGCCACGCCCCAGGCACAAGTCCAGCGCAGTCTATAAACTCGACTGGAATGAGCCTAACGCCGTCTAGGCATAGGGAGTTTACTGGCGTGTCTTTTACGCCGAATTCTTCGTGGACGCATGGTGTTCGCACATAGCCGACTCCGCGGTTTGGCTTTATTGTTGTGAATGGGTAGTTGGCGATTTCTGCTGGCGCAAGAGTGGCGGCGCTGAAGAATGTGGATTTGCCAGTGTTTGGTTTGCCAACTATGCCCAATAGTCGCGAATAGGATTTTTGCATTCTAAACTCCTAGCAGATATTTGTGGCGAATAATTGTATATGATTTGCGTTTCATCTAATCATTCATTGCAAAATCTTTGACCTTTTAGGGTATAGGTAAATTAGGGATATTACTGGCACAACAAATCCCAAAGTTGCGGTATACTGTATTGTTAAGCCCCACAAGTCAAAGGCTATGGTTGCGATACTCGCGAATATCGTGGTCCAAAATCCCAATTTTGGCTTTGCCAAGAGACCAAAGGCGGTTATTAATCCGCAAATTCCCAGAAAAAGGAACATTACAAACATCACCAGAGACGTTTCATATGATATTGGTACGTCCAAAAATTGTCCCATGCCTTCTGGTTTGCCAACGCTCGCGAATGAAAGTCTGCCAATTGATTGGATTAGCCATAAAAAGCAGATGAGGATTATTCCTTTGCTTTTCGCCATGGTTTATCAGCCTTTCTTGAGTTGAGCCATTATGCTTCTTCCAAACTCCTTGCACTTTGAAAGCTCATTTTCCACTATGGGACCTTTAGTTCCTTGAACCCTTATTGAGAAACCGTTCATTATCTTTTTCAATTCTGGAGCCTTTTCGCATATTTGCTTCTCCATCTTCTTAACAGCCTTTTCAAAATCTTTTCCCATGTACGTGTCAAAAACAGCAAACATTTTCCCTTTCAACCTTAGCTTACCAAGATTGTCAATAAAGCCCTTAATTCCTCTGGTGGGTCCGCCAAAGTGATTTGGAGAACCGATGAGAATGACATCGTATTCGGCGACTTTTTCGAGGCTGACTTCTTTAAGTTCTTTAATTGACGATTCCACTTCTCCAGTTTCTTTCATGCCCTCGACGATGGTTTCTGCCACACGTTTAGTGTTGCCATATTTCGACTCGTAAACTACAAGCGCTTTCACCATAAAATAGCCCATCAATTATCTCTATTGTTAAGGCTTTAAGGCTTATGGACGCTATCTTCTCAAATAAATCGGCGCTAACGTTTCAGCAACAAAATAATATAAGCGCCACGTGTCCTATAGAGAGAGGGAATCCAAATTGGCATTAGACATAACAAAAGAAAAGCTCGTTTACATGTTTAGGAAGATGGTTGAAATCCGCCTTTTCGAGGAAAAGGTCTTCGACTTGTACGCGCAAAACCTTGTTCCAGGAACAATTCACCTTTACGCTGGAGAGGAAGCCGTTGCCGTCGGCGTCTGCAGCAACCTCAGAAAAGAGGATTACATTACAAGCACTCATAGGGGTCATGGGCACTGCATCGCGAAAGGCGCTGACCTAAAACGTACAATGGCGGAAATCCTAGGCAAGAAAACTGGCTACTGTAAGGGTAAGGGCGGTTCAATGCACATCGCCGATTTCAGCATTGGCATGCTTGGCGCAACCGCTGTTGTGGGCGCTGGAATACCAATAGCCGTTGGCGCTGGACTATCAATAGCGCTT
>JBNAWC010000031.1:0-13762 GCA_049700035.1 Candidatus Bathyarchaeales archaeon | reverse complement strand
CATTGAAAACGATGTTTGAGGCGCCGGGGGTGGGATTTGAACCCACGCGGCCCAATTGGGCCACAGGCTTAGTGGCGTTTAACGCTTTTTGTCTCCAGGCCTGCTCCCTACCTGACTAGGAGACCCCGGCATTCATGTTTAATTTGGTTTTTTAGTTTATTATGGTTTCTAGCAAGGTTTTGTTGGGTTATGCCCAAAAAGGTTTATATTTTGGGTTTTTGATGTGTGTTGAAAATTGGGCTGCATATGGAGCCTTTAATTTTAGGCGCCGTTGCCTTTGTCGTGAGTTTGTTGCTCCTGTATGTTGGCGCCAAGAAAACGTTGCAGGGCGCCGTTTGCTTAGCTGACAGTCTGTGCATTAATAAGGTTGTTGCTGGCACCATTATTGTAGCGTCTGTTACTGCTTTGCCTGAGTTGATGAGTTCACTTGTGGCGGTTTTTTGGGGATCCTCCCATTTGGCGCTTGGCAATCTTATAGGCTCAAACATTTACAATGTGCCCTTAATTATTGGATTGTGCGGTCTAATTAGAGAGTTTAAAATGAAAAATTCCTCGGTTGTTACTGAAAGCGCCTTCATGATTGTTTTAAGCGCAATTTTTGCCGTAGCTATAATTCTAACCGGTCAGGTTACTTGGTGGTTGGGACTGGTTTTCCTATGCGCATATTTTCTGTTCATTTATTATTCGATTAGAAAGTCGAACAATGGATATGCGAGGGATGGAAATGGCAATTCAAGGAAGGCTTGGGTTTACGTTATCCTTGGGGGTGTTGCTCTTTTGAGTGGTACGGCGCTGCTTGTCCGCAGCGCTTTGCTTATTAGCGAGGTTTTTGGTTTGAAGGAGTTTTATGTTGGTCTTACAGTAACTGCCTTTGGATGCATTATCCCGGAGGCAGCAGTTTCCGTAGTTGCCGCTTCAGATGGAGAGGAGGAAATATCCATTGGAAACGTCATCGGAGACAACATCATAACAATTTCTTTGGTTTTCGGATTGATTGCGATAATCGTTCCGCTTAGGGGATATTCTTTCACAGTTACTCCTCAAGAAATTCTCACAACTGTTCCTTTTATGGTTCTTGTCACTTTCATATTGCTTGTCATGAGTAAGATGCATCAACGGGTTACAAGACCATTAAGCGTTTTAATGTTGATTGTTGCCGCGGTAAGCTTTATAGTTCAAACAATATTCCTAATTTAAACATGCGCATAAATTATTATGATGGTGGGTGTTTTGAAGGTTAATAAGAAGTACGAAACAGTCTTGTTTGGAATCTTCATGTCAATTGGCATGGCATTCTCACAATCTTTAGTCATTAGCATAATAAATTTGAGGGGATTTTATCTTGAAAAATGGCTTTTTGCGTTTGCAATAGGCTTCACTGTGAGCCTACCAACATCTTTGGCTATAATTCCATTGTAAAAAAGATTGTTGAAAAGTTAACTGGCTGAATGAAGCGTAAGCGAACTCCTTTTTATTGTTTCTGTGCTATCAAAACTCGGTAGCCGCTTCTTCTCGCGTGAACTTTAACGTTTCCAAATGCCTCTATAAACATGCCATGTATCCTTTCTCCGCAAATTTTTGATTTGAGAACCATTTGAAGAGTTGCTCCATGTACCATGTGTTCTGGAGCTTCAGAAACTATTTCTTTAACGGCATTTATTCCAGCGCTTACTGGCGGATTCGAGAGTATACAATTAAACTTTAAGCTTTTAACTGGCGCATATAAGCTGCCACGTTTAACTGTAGCATTATAAACTTTATTCAATTGGACATTTTGCATTGCAAGCCAAACAGCCCTCTCATTCACGTCAACCATCACCACGTGCAGTTTTGGATTGAAAACTGCTGCTGCTATTCCAACAGCACCGTAGCCGCATCCAATATCCAAAGTGTATCCCTCATCTGGAAGAACCATGGACTCTATCAGCAATCTAGTACCCAAATCAATGCGCCTCTTTGAAAAAACGCCGGGGGCTGTTAAAAATTCGAAGGGTTTTCCGCGGAGATATGTGCGAATAAGCCCAAGTTTTAGCTTTGACCTTTGCTCAGAAGTGAAGTAATGGCTAAATGCTTTTGCTTTATTTTGCATTATATTTCTCCGCTTTTCCAACATTTTGGGTACGTGCCCCTCGGCATGAGCACTCTTTCAGTTTTCGCAACAATACCATGATTCATATTTAGAATTCCCTCGGTGGATGCCGTTGCCCGAGCCAATGCTACAGCTTCGCCTTTCAACGTGAGTATAGCCACAACTGAACCTGCTTCTATTCCAGTTTCAAGCGAAAGCACGCCTGGAGCTGTTAGGCTTGCGCCGTGGCAGATTGCGTCCACAGCTGAATCTCTAATGTAAATCTTCGGAATAAGCGCCAAAGCCTTTTCCATTGGCTGTATAAATTTCCGTAGGATTTCTTCGTCTTTTCTTTCTTGCCATTCCCTAAACCAGTACGCAACCTCATGTAGCGTGGCTATTCCCTCGTTTTCAGTAAAAGGTCCAGCCCTTGTTCTGCGCAGTTCTTGCATGTGCGCCCCGCATCCAAGGGCCTCTCCAATGTCGTAGCATAGTTTGCGTATGTATGTTCCGCCTTCGCAGCCAACCTTGAAAAGAACGTTTCGCCCACTCATCTCCAAAAACTCATTGTAGTAGATTTTCCTTGTTCTAAGCCTACGCTTCACAGAAGCCCTCAATGGCGGTCGCTGGTAAATTGTGTCTTCAAACTCCTTCAAGACCTCTCTAACCCGCTCTTCAGATACGTTTCCATGCAACTTCATTAGGCAGACGTACTCTTTACCGCTGTATAGCAGCGCCTGAACAACCTTTCTTGATTCCTCAAGCGTTATTGGCAGTACGCCGGTCACGTTGGGATTTCTCTAGCGCCTTTTACGCTTCTAGAGTCCCACCGTGACCGACTTGATTAAGGTTTAGGATGCGTTTAACCCAGGCGGCGATTTCGTGGCTTGTTGGGCCTGCTGGCTTGTCGAGGTTTATTACGCCGTAGCGTATGTATTCTTCAGCTGGTCTTTCTTCTGGTTTGTGTCCATACTTTGGGTCTGTTTTGTCTTCGGCTTTGACTATGGTTTTGCGTTTAATTTCCCACGGTGGAGTACTTCTTGGCATATGTTGATACATCACTCCCTTTTCTGATATTGAAAATAGAAATGGAAGTATAATAGTTTAAATTTAAACTGGGGATATTTTCGGCTTAGCTGCTTGCGTCATCTCCTCAGTTTTTCCTGCTTCCTTAAGCGCTTCGAGTACTTCCTCGTCTGTTGCGCCTCTCTTTATGTTTATCTTCTCCTGCAGTGGTTCAATGTGGTTTATGTTTACTCTTCGCCTTTTTACGCCAGTCAGATTTTTCGGTCCAGTGATTAAAACGAAGCTTTTGTCTATAACGTCAACTATCACGCATTTTCTTCCAGCCTCTCGCCCAGTCAGTTTAAGGCATATTCTCCCAACTTCTATTGCTGGCATTTCTTAATCCGCTCCAGAATTGTTATAGAAACCGTTAGAAGACATGTATTTAATGATTGCTCAATTATGGGTTAGGGTTTGGATGAATTTGAAAAAAGGAAAACGTGGTTTGAAAAGCTTGCGAATAGCAAAGGTTTGCCAAAAGTGCAGAAAATTGGCGGAAGAATAAGTAAACGTTGGGGCGAGGGCACCATAGTTGTTCCAGCACCAATGGAAGTTGACGAAATTATGAGGAAAGTGCCTAAGGGAAAGCTAATAACAATAAACGAAATTCGCATAGCCTTAGCCAAAAAGCATAAGACAACAGTTGCTTGTCCAATGACAACTAGCATGTTCGCATGGATTGCCGCAAATGCCGCTGAGGAGCAGAGGCAAAAAGGCGAGAAGAATTTTACCCATTACTGGCGCACTTTGAAGTCTGAAGGTGTTATAAACGAGAAATATCCAGGCGGAGTTGACAGACAAATGCAACTCTTGGAAATGGAAGGACATAAAGTGGTTAAGAGAGGCAAAAATTACGTTGTTTTAAATTATGAAAAGTCATTGGCAAAATGTGATGAAGTGCTGTAGAGTTGAAGGTAGGATTAATAACCATTGGGCAATCACCCAGAACAGATGTAACTCCAGCCTTAAGAGGCGCAAGGCTCAAGTCATGAATTTTTCAACGATAGCGTATAGGACGCTTGTTCCAAAGATGAGATTTTCTATGGAAATTCTCTCATCTATTCCATGAGCCATTTTCAAAATTTCGCCATAGGGTAAATCCGCACGCATTGGTTCAAAACCGTAGCATATGCTGCCCACTCTCCTAAAGAAGCGGGAGTCTGTTCCACCAGTAAGTAAAAATGGCACTGCAGAACAGTTAGGCTCAAACTCCTTCAGAACATTTACAATCAACTCATAAAGCGGCGTATTAGCTGGTGATTCTGAGGGGTCATTAGCTTGGATTATTTCGAAATCCAGCTTCTCTAAGCCTACATCCTTCAGCAAGCTTTTAATATACTCAAAAGCTTCTCTAGTGTTTTGTCCTGGAAGTATTCTGCAGTCGAAAATGGCTTCGCATTCTGATGGGATAATGTTCTCTTTGACTCCACCGTGGATTACTGTTGGAGCTATTGTCATTCTGAGCATGGCTCGAAGCTCTTCAGCCATAGCTTTGTCTTGTTGAGCGAACATATCCAATATTTGGTCACTCATGTCTGGATTCTGAAGCAAAAGCGAAACCCCTTGTTTTAGCATCGGGTTTTCCTTTGCCATTTCGTTTAGGAATCCCCTCATTGTTGGCACTACTGAAATTTTTGCCCTATGATTTCCAAGTTTTTCAACAACTTTATTCATACGTAATATGGCGTTGTCGGCTGCGCCTGGCACGGAACCGTGTCCTGGACTGCCCTTGGCTTTAACTTTGAACCATAATATTCCCTTTTCCGCAGTTTGTATCGTGTAGATGTTTTTGCCTTTTATTGGAATGGCGAGTCCTCCTCCCTCGTTTATAACATAGTCTGCCCTAACCTTTTCTGGATGATTGCGCACAAGCCATCCAGCTCCTGCTTCTCCGCCTTTTTCTTCGTCTGCGGTTGCAGCCAATATTACGTCGCCTTTGAGTTTCACTCCATTTCTTTTTAGAAGTTTCATAACCATGATTTCCATGGTGGTCATGGATTTCATGTCTATTGCACCGCGTCCCCAAACGAAACCGTCTTTAACGAGTCCAGAAAATGGGTCAACACTCCACTCTTTCGGGTTTGCTGCAACAACGTCTAAATGTGAAAGCAGCAGTAAGCTTGGTTTTTCGCCGCTTCCTTTTAGGCGTGTGATTACGCTTCCCCTTCCAGGAGCGGATTCAAAGAGTTCGCATTTGAATCCATCCTTCTCCAAAATTTTTGCCACATATTTTGCTGCTTTAGTCTCGTTTCCAGGCGGGTTGGTTGTGTTTATGCGAATTAAGTTGCTTAAAATGTCTGTAACTTCATCTTCAACTTCCCGAATTAAGCGCATGCATACGCATCTCGCTTTCTTTAACTGTCCTAATGTTAGGCTAGCCTAACCGTTTAAGCTTTAATGTTTAGCACGTTAAGTGGAAGGCCCCAACCACACGCTTTTTAGATTTAGAGAGTTTGTTGAATGTTTGGCAAGCTTCTCTTGTTTGTTGAGCTATCAATGTTATTCCATGAGACTTTAAGGCTTCTTTAACTCCTGGCAAAATTTTCACCATCCCATAATAGCCAGTTCCAATCACGAGAACTTCTGGCTTTGTTTCATAGCTAAGAACCTCCCTTAAATCTTCCAAGCAGATTTTGTGTCCTTCCCTCCTCCACCAGCCATCAAGAACCTTTTCTGGGAAAACTATAACATCGCTGGTGTAACTTTTACCATTGATGACTATGACGCCGAAGTCGTAGGAATCTATCAACGCCTACACCAAAAGAGATTTAGGCTTATGGAAATTTAAATTCCTTAACCTTCGCGGGTTATTTATTATAAAAATGGGGAAAGTAATGCGTGTATTACAACGAAGTTTTTATGAGAGAGACCCAGCGCTTGTTGCAAGAGAACTTTTAGGAAAAATACTAATTAGAAAACTGAGTTCAGAAACCCTTTCTGGAAGAATCGTTGAAACGGAAGCCTACTACGGCGAGGGAGACCCTGCCTCAAAAGCGTATAGGGGTAAGAAAGAGTTTAATGAGCCTATGTTTCTCGATGTCGGCAAAGCTTTCATTTACATGGTTCATGGAAACTGGCTTCTAAACATAGTTGCGCATCCGAAAGGTGATGTTGGAGCAGTTTTGATAAGGGCTTTAGAGCCATTAAACGGCATAGAGGTTATGCAAACAAATAGGAATGTAAAGGACTTGTACAAGCTTACCAGTGGTCCTGGCATGTTAACAAAGGCTTTAGCGATAACTAAGGAGCTGAATGGTTTTGACGTATCAAACGTAGATAGCCAGCTGTTTATAGTTGAAGGTGGAGAAATTGTCCGCGAGATTGGTTCTTCGCGTAGGATAGGCGTAAAGGCAGATTTGCCTCAAAACTTAAGATTTTTTATTAAAGGAAACAAGTTTGTTTCAAAAGCTTCCTAAAAGAGTTTAGAAGCACTTTTATTTTCAAGGCTATAAAAAAGATTCTTTGGGACTTTGAATGGCTGTTCAGCAACCCCAACATTTTCAACTCCGCGAATCCACACCAACAAAAATTGTTGGACTAATATCAGACACGCACATACCAGTTAGGGCTAGAAACATTCCAAAAAGGGTTTTCGAAGTTTTTGAAAAAGCCGATTTCATAGTTCACGCTGGAGACTTAGTTGACATGTCCGTCTTGGATGAGTTGGAGCAGCTTGCACCTGTTCTGGCTGTTTACGGAAACATGGACGGACCAGAAGTTCGCGGAAAACTGCCAAAGATAAATTCCTTCAAAATTTTTGAGTGGAAAATTGGGGTTATGCATGACCCTGGAGCACTTTTTGGTATGAATAAGATGCGTGAGGTTGTTAAGCAGAATGGTTTCAACGTTTTGGTTTATGGGCACACGCATAATTCTAGCATAAAATGGGAAGGCGAACTCCTGTTCATAAATCCTGGAAGCCCGACAAATCCCGTTCCGCCTTTCATAATAAAGCCTAGTGTGGGTTTGTTAAGGGTGACAAGGGAAAAAATTGTGCCAGAAATAATACAGCTCTAAAATTCGGTGAATATCCTCTAACTCACTTTCTTGTGAATAAGCGCCTATATTCTTGCAGTATGCATTTGTCCATGACAACGGTTAAGCCTGCTTCTTTGGCTATTTTAGCTGCTGTTTCGTTTATTATTCCGAGCTGCATCCAGATAACGTGTGGTTTCCCAAATTTTCCTTCAACTGAATTGTCTCACGGACTATTGGCAAAACTTCTTCTGCTGGTCGGAAAATATCCACAATCTCTATGGTTTTCTGAACTTCCTCTGGCATTTCTAATAGGCTCTTATAGCATTTTTCGCCTAAAATCTCTTTAGCAAAAGGATTCACTGGTATAATCCTGAAACCTTCCCTTTTCAATTGTTCAGCAATAATGTAGCTGTCCTTTGATGGGTCACGGGACAAACCCACGATGGCAACATTCCTATAACGCGAAAGAATTTCATTAACTTCGTTTAATTTTTTCACTTTAACTCATCTCTCTCTACTGCCAACGAATGTCGTAGCGTGAACAGCCTTAAAAGTAGACTTTACGCAAACCACAAATTAAGGCTTATTAGAGTGGAGGTTCGCTTGATGGAGCGTTGTAAAAATCCTTGGAACAAAGAATGCAAAAGCGACGACATAGAAGTTTACATTATTTTTAGGGGAGAAAAACTTCCCATATGTCGGCGTTGTTGGAGTAAAATTGCAGTTAAAGATTTGGAGTGGTAGCGTATGGAGCGGTTTAACCTGAACATAGCCAGAACCTTCTTAGGCAAGAATGTGAACCTCCATTTGAAGGATGGCTCCGTAATAGTGAACGTTCAGTTTTTAGAGTTTATAAAGGACAAGTTTGGCAAAGAAACATTTGTTAGGTGCGTTCCTTATGGGAAAAGGGACGAGCTTAAAGTGTCGCTTAGAAGCATAGCATGGGCTGAACAATTAAACCTAAACCTAATATTGCCGAAAAACGAGGATTAAAGAAGTTTTCATTTAGGGAGCCTTTTTACACGAAATTGGCAAACAATCTTAAATAAGGCTGAAGTAATTTTCACAACGGTGACACGTGTGCCTTGTATGGTTATTGCTGGAGCTTTTTGGGGAGATGAGGGAAAAGGCAAAATAATTTCCTATTTAGCTTTGAAGGATAAACTAGATGTTTGTGTTAGAACGGGCTCCGTTAATGCTGCGCACACGGTTTGGTTTGAGGGAAAACGTTACGCCTTGCACATGGTTCCAGCAGCATTTGTTTATGAGAAATGCCGCTTACTAATTGGCGCGGGTTCAAACGTTCACGTTGGCCAGTTCCTCAAAGAGGTTGAAGAGACAAACGTTAAGAATCGGATAGGAGTGGATGCGCAAGCCTCCATAATTGAGGAGAAGCATTCAATGCAAGACAAGACAAGCGAGCACCTAAAGGGCATTGGAACAACTGGTTGGGGCGTTGGTCCAGCAATAGAGGAGCGTGTGCGCAGAACAGCAAAACTTGCAAGGGACATGCCCGAACTAAAGCCCTACATAACAGATGTCGCGGAAGAAACTAACAACGCAATAGACGCGAACAAAAAGGTTTTACTTGAAGGAACACAAGGGTTGATGCTTTCGCTTTTTCATGGAACATACCCATACGTGACAGGGAGAGACACAAGCGCCGCGGCTATTTGCTCTGAAGCAGGCGTGGGACCAACAAGAGTTGACGAAGTTCTAATAGTTTTCAAATCCTTCATGACGCGAGTTGGCGCTGGTCCACTTCCAGGTGAGCTTACAAAAGAAGAAGCTGTAAGACGAGGGTGGTTTGAGACTGCTGCTGGAACTGGACGCGACAGGCGTTCCGCACCTTTCAATTTTGAAATTGCTAAAAAAGCCGTAAAAATTAACGGCGCAACGCAAGCGGCACTGACAAAACTTGATAGTGTTTACCCGCAATGTAAAAGTGCAAGAAGCTTTGACGAACTTCCGAGCGATGCGAAGGAGTTTGTGAGAGAAATTGAGCGGCAAGTTGGCATTCCAGTTGTGCTAATCGGCACTGGACCAGAGGCGCTAGACATAATTGACCGAAGAAAATGATGTTAAAACTCTAGCCTTTAAAGGCTAAAATATTTATTTTTCACGCTCTGGAAATGTTTGAGAGGAGTTTTTAGCCTTGACTTCCACCATTGAAGCGAAGTCGAGAACATGTAGGATAGAATATTCGCCGAAGCTGAAGTCTATGCTTAAAAGAGCTTTGGAGAATACTGAAGATTTTTGGGGAGAAGTCGCCTCGGAACTGCACTGGTTTAGGCATTGGGATAAGGTTTTCGAGTGGAACTATCCAAATTTCACATGGTTTAAGGGTGGAACAACAAACATAGCCTACAATTGCCTAGAAAGCAACATCGCGAAAGGCAGAGGCAACCATGCAGCAATTGTATATGAGAATGGTGAAGGCTTACCGACACGCGTATTAACATACAACCAACTTTTACACGAGGTTAAGCGCTTTGCATCCGCCCTTAAAGCTCTAGGAGTTAACAAGGGCGACAGAGTAACAATTTACATGCCTATGATTCCCGAGGCCGTAATCGCGATGCTTGCATCAGCCAGAATTGGCGCAATTCACTCCGTCGTTTTTGGAGGGTTTGGTTACGGCGCCTTGGCGGATAGAATTGAAAATGCAGAGCCAAAAGTGATTGTGACTGCGGATGTTAGTTATAGGCGTGGTGGGACGGTTAACCTCAAGGAAGTTGTGGATGAAGCCGTAAAAGTCGCTGGAAAAAATGTTGAAAAAGTCATCGTTTTAAAGAGAAGCGCGAAAGATTTGCCTCTAATTTCCAGTAGAGATTTGCTTTGGGAGGAAGCAGTTGAAAAGGGCAGCGGCGTTAGCGCTGAAGTTGAAAGGATGGGTGCTGACGAGCCGCTTTTCATTTTGTATACTTCTGGCACAATGGCTAAACCAAAGGGGACTGTTCAGACGCATGGCGGATATCAAGTTTACGTTTACGCCACGGGCAAGTGGGTTTACTGTTTGAATGAAAACGACATTTGGTGGTCAACGTCAGACATAGGGTGGATAGTTGGGCACAGCTACGTTGTTTATGCGCCGTTGCTTTTTGGTTGCACGACAATAATGTATGAGGGAACACCAGACTATCCAGCGCCAGACATTTGGTGGCAAATAGTTGAAAAGAACAATGTTACAAAACTTTGGCTTTCACCAACAAGCGTAAGAGCCCTAATGAAGCACGGCGAAGAATGGCCTAAAAAACACGATTTAAGCTCAGTTCAAGTTGTGTTCTGCGCTGGAGAAGTTTTAAATCCGCCAGCTTGGGAATGGCTCCAAAAGAAGGTCTTTGAAGACAAAATTCCAGTGATAGACCACATGTGGCAAACAGAAAGCAGCGGACCAATGGTCGGCAACCCATACGGCATAGAACTGCTACCAATAAAACCAGGCTCAGCCGCGATTCCGTTGCCAGGAATAGATGCAGAAATAGTTGATGATGATGGAAAACCAGTTCCGGTTGGCGTTGAAGGTGCATTCGTGTGTAAAAGACCTTTTCCAGGGCTGACTCCGACACTTTGGAGAGACCATGAACGTTACGTGCAAGACTATTGGAACAGAATCCCAGGCTTTTACTATACTGGCGATGCAGCCTTAAAGGATGAGGATGGCTACATATGGTTTCTGGGAAGAAGAGACGAAGTTATCAAAATTTCAGCTCACAGAATCGGAACAATAGAAATTGAAAGTGCGCTTCTTCAGCATCCTGCTGTTGCAGAGGCGGCTGTTGTTGGGCGTCCAGACCAAGTGAAGGGTGAAACGGCATGCGCCTTAATTGTTTTGAAGGGCGAGTATAAACCAACAGATGCGCTTAAGCGCGAACTTGTGGATCTGGTTAAGAAAACCCTCGGTCCAATAGTTGTTATAAGCGAAATATTCTTTGTGGATAAACTTCCAAAAACCAGAAGCGGCAAGATAATGCGTAGGCTGATAAAGGCTTTGATAACTGACGCGCCCCTAGGGGACTATTCAACAATAGATGATGAGACGGCGATAGAAGAGGTGAAGAAAGCATTAAAGAAAACATAACATTTTTCTCCCAATTTTTTAGCAGAATCTCGAGGTTTCGAAGCTTGGAACAAAATCGTAGACTAAAAATTTTCAGAGTACCCACACCGTTCAAATTTTTGAACAGAGATTTAAAGCTAATTTTCATATGCAACTTGATTGGCTCCTTTGGGGATGGACTTTACGCCTACACGTTGCCAAGGTATTTGACAGGAAGGCTTGGAGCAGATTCCGTTGAACTTGGAATACTTTATGCCATAATGAGCCTAGTTGCAGCCATAACACTTTTCGTAGCTGGAATGCTAGCCGACAAATATGACCGAAAAAAGATTATGATTGCAGGATGGGTTGCATGGATTCCAGCGCCAATAATCTTTTCTATTGCCAATAATTGGGTTCACGCTTTGCCTGGTATGGTCATGTGGGGCTTTTGGCTTGGCGGTCCAACAACTACAGCTTATGTCGTGACATCCGCGGACAACAGCAGGTTGTCTTCAAGTTTTATGGCGCTTTCTGCAGCGTGGTCTCTTGGATACATTTTTTCTCCCGGCATCGGCGGTTACCTATCTGAAGCTGTCGGGTATCAAATTGTTTTTTACTCCGCTGCTGCTCTTTACACTTTTGCGGCTTTAATTCTCGTTTTCACCAAAAGCCAAAAGGGAGCAAAGCATAGAATTGAAAATTCTCGTGAAGACGTTCTTCCCTTACGTAGGCTAATTCGCTTTAGGAAACTCCTATTTTTCTCAGCTTTTTTCGCTTCAGTAATGTTCACTGTAATGCTCTTTAGACCCTTTGTTCCGAGCTTCCTTTCGGACATTTATGGCTATCAAGATTTTGAAATAGGAGTTTTTGGCTCCATTTCCTTCTTCGGTTCAGCTGTTCTGGGGATACTTCTAGGTAAGGTTGGCGATAAATGGAAAAAAGCCTATGCACTTGCCGCATCACTCGTTCTTTGCAGTTTTTCACTTATTCTACTTCTGCTTTTTGGCGACTTTCCCATATTAACACTGGTTTTCTTCTTAACCGGCGGTTCCTACATGACATGGTCCTTAATGAGTGCAATTGTCGGGCCGACAGCCCCTGAATCGAGTAGAGCCAGGTGGGTTGCTATTCCGCAAACTATAAGCATGTTTGTTTCTGTTTTGGCACCTTACATTGGCGGTTTTCTCTACGCAATCTCGCCGTACCATCCATTCATTGTAGCTATAACAGCCTCACTTTTACTTGCTGCATTCGCGTTATGGTTGCTGAAGGAATAACTGCGTTAGGGCGTTGTTGTGTTTCTGCAGAACTTTTATTTTTAAGGAGCGTCTCCATTTCCCCATAAATGTGAGGTGAATAATTTGAGCTATGAATTTGGTAGGCGTTATGTTAGGTCTTCTGCATCTTTTCTGGCGGTAATTTTTCTGTTAGGGTTACTTGTTGGAAGTGTGGCAACTTACTACCTCGTTTCCACACAAATTAACAGTTTAAAAAGCGACATTGCAAATCTCAAAAGCCAAATATCCAAAATACTGGGCAACCAGGCGGTTACTTATGAGTACATTAACATAACCCAGGATGGTGTGGACCTTTCAGAGCTATATCAGCGGGTAAGCAATTCCGTTGTTATGGTTCGCGGAAAACTGGCGAATGGCACGACTGTTCAAGGTTCTGGTTTTGTGTATAACTTCTCGGGTTTAATGGTTGTCATCACGAATTACCATGTTGTGCATGATACCGTAAGTAGAAGCGTAACATTCTCGAGTGGAATTGGCTATGCTGCAGTGATAAACGGGACAGACCCATACGCGGATTTAGCCATACTAATAGTGCCCGATGCTCCAGAAAGCGAATTCAAACCACTGGAAATCGTCAGTTCATCAACGTTGAAAGTTGGTGACCCAGTCATAGCCATAGGCAACCCCTACGGCTTAGTTGGCTCGATGACGACTGGCGTGATAAGCGCACTAAACAGGACAATACAGGAAACTTATACTGGCGGCTTCAGCATAGCAAGCATAATACAGATAAGTGCGCCCATAAATCCTGGAAACTCTGGCGGTCCGCTGCTGAATTTTAACGGCAAAGTTATTGGAGTGACAACAGCTATAGTCAAGGACTCGCAGGGACTTGGCTTTGCCATACCATCCAACACCATACTTAGGGAAATAGCCTCCCTAATATACAACGGCTCTTATGATGGGCACTCTTATCTGGGCTTGCAGTTGATGGACATGAATTATGAGTTGGCGCAACAAATCGGTGCAAGCGTAACCTATGGAGTTCGAGTGGTGGGATATTTAGACCCAAGTCCAGCGCGGGACGGCGATGTCCGCATAGGCGACGTAATAATTGCCTTAAACAGCACGCGAATTAGAAATATGGATGATTTAGCATGCTACCTTGAAGAAAACGCATTACCTGGAGAAACGGTAATAGTGACGGTTATTAGAGGAAACCAACAACTAAACTTGACAGTGGTTTTGGGAAGAAGACCGCCGCCATCATAGCCGATATTATTGTTACATAATGAATTTATAGCACTTCATAATTTAGTGGTGGGGCTGCCCGGATTTGAACCGGGGTCTAGAGCGCCCGAGGCTCCAAGC
>JBNAWC010000030.1:0-13783 GCA_049700035.1 Candidatus Bathyarchaeales archaeon | reverse complement strand
TTAGTTCAATTGAATCTTCTAGTTGCGTGAGTGCTGGTGTTTATGGCGAAGGGCAAAGTTATCATATTGATGGGTTCAGATAAGGATTTTGACTATTGTCGCGAAATAGCCAACAACCTAAAAGCTTTCGGCTTAACCTACGAGTTTAGGGTTGCCTCCGCACATAAAACGCCTGAAAAAGTTTTGGAGATGCTACGCAAATACGAAGGCGAGAATGTTGTTTACATAACAGTCGCTGGAAGGTCAAACGCCCTAAGCGCTTTTGTCGACGCAAACACTGTGAAACCCGTTATTGCGTGTCCGCCTTACAGCGAAAAGTTCGGCGGGGCAGACATTTATTCTTCGCTTAGGGTTCCAAGTGGAATAGGCTCTGTCGTAACCATTGAGCCTGAAGGCGCAGCCATTGCGGCGGCAAAAATTTTCGCCTTAGAGGATGAGAGTTTGGCGAAGCGTGTGAAGAGTTACCAGCAGCAGAACAAGTTGGAAATTGAGAAGGCTGATGTGTCTGTTAAAAAACTGAAATAGCGTGTATGCATATGGGAAGCGTTAAAGACCTTGAAATTGTAAAGAAGCCTACACGCGATGCCATGGGTGTTGGGCGTTTCCACTTTTCTGACCGCTACTCGATTTTTGATTGGGGTGAGATGCCAGACCACATTGAGGGAAAGGGCGCAGCACTTTGCCTTATGGGCGCCTATTGTTTTGAGAGGCTTGAGGAGAAAGGCGTGAAAACGCATTATCGCGGCTTGGTGGACAAGAGCGGGCGGGTTGTGCTTTTTGACGAGTTAACTGTGCCAACAAATGTTATGGAGTTTAATTTGGTTAACGTTTACAAGCCTAAAGCCTACGTGGAAAGTGGCAAACTAAAATATGACTATAGCGTTTTCACGCCAACGCTTAAGAATTTCCTAATCCCGCTTGAGATAATTTACCGCAATGGCTTGCCAGAAGGCTCATCAGTTTTCAAACGTCTAGAACAAGGATTAGTTACGCTTGAGGAGCTCGGCTTAGACCATTATCCAAGGGCTGGCGAGAGGTTGGCGAAACCAATTTTTGACGTTAGCACAAAGCTGGAGCAGAGCGACCGCTACGTAAGCTGGAAAGAGGCGCAGATTATTGCGGGTTTAACAGACAATGAAGTTGAAGAAATTAAGCGTGTGCTTTTGCTTGTGGACGATATGATTACGGAAATAGCCTCAAAAGCGGGCTTATTAAATGAAGATGGAAAAATTGAGTTGGCCTTTGACCCTCAGCGTAGGCTTATGGTTGTTGATGTAGTTGGCACTTTGGACGAGTGTAGATTCACTTATGAGGGGTTGCATGTGAGCAAGGAAATAGCACGCATATACTATAGGCAGACGGAATGGGCTAGGGAAGTGGAGGAGGCAAAGAAGAAAGCGAAGGAGAAGGGCGTAGAAGACTGGAAGAGCCTTGTTGAAACGAAACCGCCAAAACTGGAACCAAAGTTGAGAACGTTGATAAGTCAAATATACATGGCGGCAGCCAATGAATTTACTGGGAGAAAGATATTTGATGTGCCAAAACTTTTGACCCTGATTAGGGAATTTAAAAGTGTCAACCTTTAGAGTGGAGAATTTTAGGTAGCCAAACGTGCTTGTGAACCGTAAATTATTTGACAGAGCAAGGCTTACAAGGTCAATGTAAACGTTGCGTGCACAAGGGCGAATAAAATGGTTAGCTTGGATGAAGTTAGGAAAATAGTTTCGAGTTATGATAAGAGGCATGTTAGGATAGGCGTTTTGGGTTCGCATTCCGCCCTTGAAGTTGCGCATGGTGCGAAGCAAGAGGGTTTTGAAACTGTTGTTGTTTGCCAGAAGGGTAGAGAGAAAACTTACACGAAATATTATAGAAACTTGTTTGACCACGTTTTGCTTCTTGACAAGTTCGAACAAATAGTGAGTGGCGAGCATTTGCAAAAGCTTAGGGAATTAAACACAATTTTTGTGCCGAATCGCTCGTTCTCGGTTTACGTGGGCTATGAGAACATAGAAGAAAAGTTCGCCGTGCCGATTATGGGAAACCGTTACATGCTAAAAACCGAAGAGCGCAACATATCAAAAAACCAGTACTACCTCCTAAAAAAGGCTGGAATACCGACGCCAAAAACTTTCAAATCTCCAAGCGAAATAGACCGCCTAGTAATAGTAAAGGTTCCAGAAAAAGAAAGAAAAATCGAAAGAGCCTTCTTTTATGCAACTTCGCAAAAAGAATTTGAAAAAAAGGCGGAAGAACGAATAAAACGAAGCATGATAAGCCGAGAAGACCTTGAAAAGGCGGTTATAGAAGAATACGTTATTGGAGCAAAGTTTAACGCCAACTTCTTCTGGTCCCCATTAACCGACGAGATAGACCTCCTGGGATTCGACAAAAGAATCCAAACAGACTTGGACGGCGTTTTGGACTTACCCGCTGACGAGCAACTTGAGTTGGGCATCGCAACCCAGAACATTGAAATTGGACATTTGGGCGTAACCATGCGGGAAAGCCAAATAGAAAAAGTTTTTGAAGCTGCAGAGCGCTTCGTCGAAGTTAGCAAGAAGGAGTACCCACCTGGAATTATAGGCTTGTTCGCCTTGCAGGGAGCAGTAACAAAAGATTTAACATTCTACGTTTTTGATGTTAGTCCGCGTGTGCCAGGATGCCCCTGCGTTGAGCCAACATCGCCCTACATGAAATATAAATATGGCGTGGAAGTTGGTCCTGGCAGAAGGGTGGCTATGGAAGTGAAGAGGGCAATTAAAGAGGACAGGCTTGGGGATATAGTGACATGATAACGCGAGAAAAAATGAAAAAGATAATTGAAAAATATGATTTTGACAAAGTTTCTGTAGGGACTTTAGGTTCCCATTCCGCATTAAATATTTTCAAGGGAGCAAAGGAAGAGGGTTTCAGAACAGTAAGCGTTTGCAAGGAAAGCGACGTAATAATTTACAAAAAGTTTCCACTTGTAGACGAAATCATCCTTGTGAAGGACTTTACGGAACTGCTCAACGCGAAAGTGCAGGAAAAACTGCGAAAACTAAACACCATACTTATTCCACATGGCTCGTTCACCGCTTACCTAAGCACAGAAGAAATCACTGATTCGCTTTATGTTCCAATGCTCGGAAATAGACATCTGCTCCACTGGGAGGCAAGCCGCGAAAAGCAAGATGAATGGCTCCGCAGAGCTGGACTGAGAATCCCACGGACATTCAAAAGTTCAAAAGAGATAAGCGGGCCGGTCATGGCAAAGCTTCCAGGAGCAAAAGGTGGGAAAGGCTACTTTTTGGTAAACTCTCCTGAATCTTTTGAAAAGAAAGTCAGTGAGATGATTGGCAGAGGCTTGCTAAATGAGAATGATGTTAAGCGGATACATTTGCAAGAGTACATTTTAGGTGTAAACGTTTATCCGCATTATTTCGCGTCAATAATACGTAACGATGTCGAGTTTTTAGGAGTCGACAAAAGGTATGAATCAGCAGTGGACGCCATTGGAAGGATACCCGCTGACGAACAGCTTGAAATCGGAATAAGTCCAACATACACCATTGTTGGCAACATTCCACTCACGCTTAGAGAATCGCTTTTACCAGAACTTATAAGAATGGGCGACAACGTAGTAAAAGTTTCAAGAGAAATAGCTTCTCCTGGAATAATTGGGCCTTTCTGTTTGGAAACGATAGTGACGGATAATCTTGAAATTTATACTTTTGAGATTTCGGCGCGCATAGTCGCTGGAACAAATGTTGGTATAGGAACATCACCTTACGCCTACTTAAAGTATGGTGAGAACATGTATATGGGGAGAAGGATAGCTCTTGAAATAAAAGAAGCATTGAAAACTGGAAAACTGCATGAAATAGTCACTTAAATTTCCAGTGTGATAGATTTTTCCTCTATTCGATTCTTCCATATATAAATATAAACTGCAAAACAAGTTCTCAACTTGAGGAGAAAGGAGAAGGGCGTTTGTGCATGTCTGAGGCTTACGGTTGGCTGTTTGTCGGTTCTGTTCCGCTTCTTTATGAAAAGCGTAGGGTTGCGAGGCAACTTCAAGTGGAGACCTGGCTTGATTTAGCCGAGGTTTTGAAGGAGCTTGGCTTGGAAAAGCTTGAGAAGAACGGCAACTGCAAAAACTCGGGTTTTGTCGCGGACTATGTTGTTTAGAGCTTTAGTCTACAAGCCTCCAATATCTTTTCGAAGTTCTTTTTTGTTTTGTCTTGCTTGTAGCTTCTTAACGCCTCTATTATGGCTTTCTTGTTCGCTTCGCCAATTTTTTCCGCTATTTTTTGCGCTGTTTGCCCGCTTATGAAGAGGAATTGACAGATTGAAGTGACGTTTGACGGTCGCCTGTTTAGGCTTGCGGTTTCAAAATCAATTATACATGGCTTGTATGCACTGTTTATGATTATGTGTTTTGGAGCGCGGCTCAACTCGCCATGGTCTAAACCAATATTGTCTAAGAGCCAACACTGCTCCAAAATCTCGCGTAGAACAGCCTTAACATGGTCTTTTTTCACGCGTTTCTCAAGCCAGTTTGGAAGCAACTCGCCATCAACAAACTGCATTAGCAGAAAGTTTTTGCTTACATCCAAAAATCTTGGACCAACACCAACTGAATTTGCAATTTTAAGTTTCTCTGCCTCTTCAAACATTCTGTTTCTGTCAGCGTCAACGCGCCTAATTTTTAATGCTATTTTCTCGCTGTTTCGATGGGCAATAACCACTATGCCAACGCAGCCCTTACCCAAAATTAGCGTGTTAAAAGCCTCTTTTTCGCCTGAAAATTCTATGGCTTTTACGCCGAGTTTTTGGAGTTCCCTGAGGCGTTTTTTTAATTCGGCTTTGCTTGCTTTTGGATAGCAGATTATCGAAGCGTAAGGTTCCTTAATAAGCTCTTCAATGTGTAGTGTAATTGTTTCCAAAGCGAAATCCTCTATTGGTAAGTGTCATTCACAAAATAAAATAGTGGTTTCGTAAAACTTTATATGTGGTGCAAGTTTGTCTCAAAAAGGAGTTTAGGTAATGCCGAGGTTTAGGCACACGCGCGAAATTCTCGGACTTATGCGCAATAAAGAGGCTGTCCGCAATATCGGCGTAGTCGCCCACATCGACCATGGAAAAACTACGATGACTGATTCGCTTTTGGCTGATGCTGGACTGTTGCCTTCAAGTGTTGCTGGTAGGGCAAAGGCGCTTGATTATTTGGAGGAGGAGCAGAGGCGCGGGATAACAATAAAGACTGCGAACATCGCGCTCTTGCACACTGTTGGCAACCGCCAATACGTTATTAATCTTGTTGACACGCCTGGGCATGTGGACTTCACTGGAAAGGTGAATAGGGCTTTACGCGCCATAGACGGCGTAATCGTCATTGTAGACGCTGTTGAAGGCGTCATGGCTCAGACGGAGACTGTTGTTCGCCAAGCGCTTGAGGAGAGAGTCAAACCAGTTCTATTCATAAACAAGGTTGACCGTCTAATAAGCGAATTAAAGCTTAGCGCAAGCGAGATTCAAGAAAGGTTTGTTCGGATAATCGACGAGTTCAATAGTCTAATCGCCGTTTATGGAGAACCAAAATTTAAAAGTGCTTGGCGGGTAAGCCCAGAAAAGGGTTCTGTTGTTTTTGGCTCGGCACTGCACAAGTGGGGCTTCACGTTAGAAACTGCGAGGCAAAGCGGAATAAAATTCGCTGACATTATTGACGCTTACGCCCAAAACAAAAGTGAAACGCTTTCAAGGGTTGTTCCACTTTCAAAAGCCATACTAGGCATGATTGCAGAAAATCTCCCAAACCCAGTTGAAGCCCAAAAATATCGCGTGCCAAAAATCTGGAAAGGCGAATTAAACTCTGATGTTGGAAGGGCTATGCTAAACTGCGCAGATGATGGACCAGCAACAATGTGCGTAACAATGGCTCAACTGGTAAAAGATGAGGGGTTGGTTGCCACTGGTAGGCTTTTTTCGGGCTTTGTTGAAAGCGGGGAAACCGTTTACCTTGTTAACGCGAAAAAGGAATACGGCATAAGGGATGTTTCAATTTACATGGGCTCTTATAGGGAAGACGTTGACGCGGTTTATGCTGGAAACATCGCTGCCCTTACTGGGTTGGATTTGGCGCGTGCAGGCGAAACCGTTGTTAACGTTGAATATAAGGGTCAAATGGTGCCTTTTGAAAGCGTAAAGTATGTTTCAGAACCAGTTGTAACAGTGGCTGTCGAACCGAAAAATCCAGCGGATTTGCCGCGTTTAATAGATGCCATGAACAACGTTGCGGTTGAAGACCCGAACATAAAACTTACCATAGACCGTGAAACTGGTCAATACTTGCTTAGCGGTTTGGGCGAGCTTCACATTGAAATTGCCCTAAAATTTCTAAGGCAGTATTGCGGCGAGATGGAGCTTCTAACATCAAAACCAGTTGTGTCTTACCGCGAAAGTGTCCAAAAACGTGGAAAAGCCGTCATAGCTACAAGCATAAACAAAGACAACGCCTTTTATGTCCAAGTTGAGCCTTTAGAGGATTCTGTTTTAGGGCTAATCGATAAGGGATTGCTCGCTCACGACATGAAACGTGAACAAGTTGTTGAAACCTTACGTAAAGAGGCGAATTATGGCTTGGATGAAGCTGAAAGTTTCTTGGCTTTAAACGAGTATAGAAACATGCTTTTTGACACGTCAAAAATTGTTGGGGGTCTCCCAGAAACTGCTGCAAGCATAATTTCTGGTTTCAACTGGGCTTGTAAAAATGGACCGTTATGCGAGGAACCTTTAACTGGCGTGAAAGTCAAACTTGTTAATGCCGAACTTAATGAAAACGTCGAGAAGCGTGAGCCAGAACAGATTATGCGAGCTTTCGGCAGAGCAGTCCTAGGTGCTTGTTTGACAGCCAGTCCAACACTTCTTGAACCAGTTTATAAGGTTGAAGTTTCTGTTTCAACAGAGTTTTTTGGAGTTTGCACCGACGTACTAAATCGTGGGAGGGGCAAAATTCTCGCTTCGGAGCAACGGGGATTTTTAACAGTAATTGTTGGGTATGTTCCAGTTGTTGAAACTTTCGGTCTAGCTGAAGAGATGCGTTCTGCAACTTCTGGTCGAGCATTTTGGCAGTGCATGTTTCACCATTGGGAGCGCGTTCCAAAAGAATTGGCAAGCGCCACGATAAGGATGATTCGCGAAAGAAAAGGGTTAAGGCCAGAAATTCCGAAACCAGAAAAGTTTGTGGACCGAATTTTAGGCTGAAATTTACTCTGTTCTTGTTTGTTTTTCACATAAAGCCACATAATCGTAGCCGATTCGCCTAACAGATTTAGCCTTTGAAACATTCACATTAACAAATCCCGCTTTCTCCAGCATTGTTTTCAGTTTGCGCGCATAATATAGATGGAAAACTGCGTATCTCCCGCTGCTCTCGCTTAAACCCAATTTATAGAATAGAAAACCGTAGAAACTTGCAATAATTAAATGGAGTTTCCCACCATTTTTAATTACTCTATACATTTCTTCTAGCGCCTTCATGTCGTCTTTTATATGTTGAATGCACATCCTTGAATAAACGTAATCTACACAACAATCCTTGAATGGAAGATGCGTAGCATCCGCAACAACATCCACAGCATCAGTCTTGTTTACGTCAACACCCAAAAAACCTTCCCGCTTATTTGAGCCACAACCAACATCCAAATTTAGCATAAATACACGCTCACATGAGCATACAATTTTCTAAAATTTTAATTTTTTTAGCCTCAACAAAATGAACATATATAGTTGTAAAGGAAGTTAAAAGGGAAATTTGGATAATAACAGAGAACCTTTAGGATTTCTTGCGTGTTGCTGTTGTCTCTTTCTCCATTTCTAGCTCTCTAACCCTTGCTTCAATAAACTCCGCGACTTTCTCTTGGCTGTATTTTCGCTCTTCTTCTTGCTTCTTGAGTTCGTCCCTTATTGTCGCTAGAACCTTGTCCATGTCGAAAGGCTTTAGTATGTATGCGTTTGCTCCTCGGTTTACTGCTGCTATGGCGTTTTGCAGCGTCGGATAACCCGTGATTATTATCTTGCGCATTTTCGGCACAGTGTCCCTTATCTTTGTTAGGAGTTCTATGCCCTCCATGTCTGGAAGCCTAATATCTATCAAAGCCAAATTGTAAAACGACTTCTTCGTCTTTTCTATGGCTTCTTTCGCTGTGTCTGCAGTGTCTACGCTGTATCCTTCCTCTTCAAGTATTGTCTGCAACAATTTCCTTATGTTTTCGTCGTCGTCAACAATGAGGATTCTAGCGTTTTCAACCATACCTTTTCACCTCCTTTTTCCGTTTTAGGCTCAATTGGAAGCGTAACCGTGAAGGTTGTCCCCTTTCCAAGGGTGCTTTCAACGGCTATGCATCCCCCATGCGCCTCGACAAAGCGTTTACAAATTGCCAGTCCGAAGCCCATGCCCTTCGCTTTTGTCGTGAAAAGAGGTGTCCAAAGCTTTTCCAGCGTCTCCTTCGTCATACCTACTCCAGTGTCTTTAAACGAAATTTCCAATTTGTCATTGACTTTTCTGCTCTTTATTGTTAGTGTTCCGCCTTTCGGCATGGCTTCTACTGCGTTTTTAATTATGTTTGTGAATACGCGCTTAATTTTTTCAGTGTCAACTTTCAACTTTGGCGTGTGTGTGGTCAAATCTTTTATCTTAACATTCTTTGGAATTTCCACAAGTGACAAAGTTTCTTTCACAAGCGATTTTGGAGTTTTCTCGGTTAGCTCAAGTTCTATCTCCCTTGAATAGTCTAGAAGGTCATTTATTATCTTGTTCGAGTAGGCTATGTTCCTCTCTATAAGTTCAAGCATCTCCCTAACCCTATCATTAGCCTCCAGATTCAGATGCTTCTTTAGATAGTACTGTGCTCCAGCAATGCTGGTCAATGGATTGCGAAGGTCATGTCCGACCATTCCAGCTAACTCGCCTATGACGGCGAGCCTTTGAGTTTTCAGCAGTTGCTCTTGTGATTGTTTTAGTTCGCGGGTTCTCTCCTCAACCATGTTTTCAAGCTGGTCAGCGTAGAGCTGAAGTTCCCTTCTAGCTTTCTCCAAGTTTTCTATAAGCTCAGCATTTTCTATCGTTATTGCGGCTTGGTGTAGGAAAAGTTCAAGCGGTATGAGCTTCTCCCTTGTTGGCTTGCGTCCATCCACTGGGTCGTCCATGCTCAATATGCCCACTATACGACCTTCTGGCGTGCGCAGAGGTGCATAAAGCATGTCCTGCGGATGCCAATCAACCATTTCCTCCACTGAGCGCCTGCTTGGAACAGCCGTTTTCAAGTAATTCTTTTCTGCTTGGTCTAATGGAATGTCTGGTGGGATATGGAAGAAGTGTTCCCTAATCCACGGGTCTCTCCATGGAATATAAAAGAATTCGCCGATTTTGTACTTTTCAAATTTTGGACCTAAACGTTCCTTCCAAACATGTCCAGGCGCTCTTCTCTCTTTTAGAAGTTTGATTTCCTCTCTTGTTAAGCCTACTGTGACGAGTTCTCTTCGTTCCAGATTTTCGTCTACACGTCCTATTACGACTCTTCGCCAGCCGGACCTTTGGATGGTTTTGGCGATTTCCTTAATTCTTTGACGTGTGTCTTTGATTCCCATTATTTTTGTTGAGCTTTTGATTAGGTCTTCAAGTTTTTTAGAAAGGGCTTCAAGGTTTTCTCTTCTTTCAATGTTGCTTAGGGCTATCGCCACATGTGAAGCCAAAATTTCAAGTAGCCGTTTGTCTTCCTCGTCGAAGGCTGACAGCTTCTTGCTTTCCACGTTTAATACGCCTAGAACTTTCCCTTCAATCTTCATCGGCGCTGCAAGTTCAGAGAGAATTTCCTCTCCGCCTTTAAAGTAGGCTTTCTCCTTCCTAACATCTGGAACAATTATCGACTTTCCAGCTTTTACTGCCCTTAATGTTATTCCTTTTTCTTCGTCCAATGGAAGTTTGAGAGACCAAACTTTTGAGTAGCCTCTATGGGCTACCAGTTGCAAGAACCCACTTTCAACCATCAAAATTGAGGCGTATTCAAATCCTAGCGTTTTCTCCATGGCATCCAAAGCCAGTTTATAAATTTCTCTGATTGTTTTGGCATTGTTCAGCCTCTGAGCATAATTGTTTAATTTTGAAAGCCTAACTTCGAAAAGTCTCCTTTCTTCCTCAAGTCTTATGCGTTCGGTTATGTCAAGCACCTGAGCTATCGTCCGCGTTCTGGCTTGGGCATTCCTTATTGTTACGGCTCTAACTTTGATTTCTCTTTCGGAGCCGTCTCCTCTAACTATCTTTAACCTGTATTGCGTGAGTGCCTTCTTTTCTTTCTGCCTTTTTGCTTGTATGCGTATTTTTCTGTCGGTGAAAAGTGTTTTGCATTCCTCTGCTAAGAACTTCCTAAAGTCTTGTCCAACTATCTCTTTTCTCGGGTATCCTAGAATTTCGGTTAGCTCGTCGTTGGCGTAGACAATTTTGCCATTTCCATTTATTATTGCTATTCCGTCATGTGAATTTTCGACGATTGAGCGGAAGAACTCCTCCCTTTCCTTAAGTTTTTCCTCGATAATTTTGCGTCCCGTAATGTCTCTGCTTACGCCAATAATTCCAATGACCTTTCCATCCTTGTCGCGTATGGGCGCCTTTATCGTGTCAAAAACCCTTCTGATGCCCTTCTTGTCCAAAGTGCGCTCTTCCACACGGATAGCAGCGCCTTTACTAAGCGCTTCCTCGTCGCTTTTTCTACATTGAGCCGCCAAGTCTGGCGGGAAAAACTCCTCATCTCTTTTTCCAAGTATTTCTTCCTTTTTTAAGCCTACAAATTTTTCAAATGCGCTGTTTACAATTAGGTTTCGCCTTTCAGTATCCTTGAAATACACTATGTCTGGAATTGCTTGAATCAAAGTTTGAAGTGTCGTCGTAATCCCTTGGAGGTTGTCCTCATACATTTTTCGGCTTGTTATGTCTCTGGCTATTCCAAGCTCGCCAACTATCTTTCCATCCTTAATTAGGGGTACGCTTGTGAATTCGCCTACAAGATAATCGCCTGACTTTGAACGAACTCGCAGTACCACGATTTCGGGCTTGCCCACAAGAGTGCTTTGGAATGATTCAACGGCTTTTTCCGTGTCTTCTGGATGTATAAGCGCGGTGAACGGCTTGCCAATCCATTCCTCGCTTTTCCAACCAGTAATTTTCTCAAAAGCTGGATTAAGTGAAATAATTTTCCCGTCTGATGAAATGCTGTAAATTACGTCTGGGGCAGCCTCAACAAGGGTGCGATACTGCCTTTCACTTTCAGATAAAAATCTTTCCATACGCTTATGTTCCGTTATATCAACTGCAATCTCAAACCTCACATACTTGTTTCCAGGCCAACTTATGGCTTTATCCACACATTTGTACCAGCGGCCCTTTCTTCTGCAGTGGTACTCCCAAATATGGGTTTTTCCAAGATTTTCTCCAAAAATGTACTTGTTTGTGCAGAAGGAGCATGGGCCTTTTGCGCCGTGAATAACCTCATAACATTTTCTTCCTATGACCTTCTCGCCTAGCTCGTCCCTAAACTTGCTATTTGCGAAGAGAATTTCATATGTTTCTGGGTCTGCCACATAAACAAGGTCGTCTAACCCATCAAATAATGCGTGAAGCCTTTCCAAAACATGATTCAAGTTTTCGCCTCTCTCCATTCTTTCAAGCACCACCATGAAGGAGCAAACGCCTTTTGAGGTCTTCCACGCTATTTAGTAGGTCTAGCTGCTGGTTTTCTGAATTTTCGAATTCAAGTTGAAACTTTTCGTAAAGCCTTTTGAGTATTAGCTTCTCCACGTATGCTGCTCCTGGTCCGAAAATTTTTTCTAGTGCTTTTTGGAATTCTGTTACGTTTTTTGGAATTTCCTCCAACTTTATTTTGAACGCGTTTTCTAGGTGGAAGAGTATAGCCTGTTTAGGCGAGGCGCCAAGCGTCAGCAACCCTTCTTCAACTGCTTCTAGGAAGGTTTTCTGGAAGTCTTTTTGGGACAATTGTGTCCACTCTTATAGTTTATATTAAATATTGTGATACATTAAACATTTTAAGAACATTAAATCCCTTATGAATCCAAAATACATACCGCACCTACAAGCCTAAACAACGAATGCCTAAAAGCCCTAATGTCCACCTTTCTCTTTCATGAAGCATGTTCTGGCAGCTTCAACATAATTAGTGAAAATTAATTCCTTGTCCTCGTTCCATTCAAGCTGTATGCCAATCTTTTCATACAACTTCTTCATTATCAAAATTTCTATGAAGTGGGCGCCCAAGCCGAAAATTTTCTCTATTCCGTTTGCAAAATCTTCAATTCGCTTTGGAATTTCCTTTTTTGATATCTGAAACTTGTCTTCCAGGTGATAATAAATTGACTGTTTAACAGATTCTCCAAGCGATGTTAGGGTCTCATCTATGGACTCCATTAGAACATCATCAAAGTCCCTTCGCCTAGCCTTCAATTTTGCTTCACTTCTTGTGGCCACTTCAAGTCACTTTAGCGTTTAGAGTTTTGTATGGATTCTTTATAAATAAATTGCTTATGCTTTTTAAAATTTAATCTTTAGTTAAGCTAGTTTCGAGACTAAATCTAATTCAAAGTTGAATTTAATTCAGAATTTAAACATAAAGGTCATTGCAAAGCCCTTTCGCTCCTAAACCTCTGAATCCTCTCCTGTATAAGACTTAATTCTTTGGCGTAATCCATTAAAGCCATCCTCAAAGTTTCGCTTTCGCTTGTTCCGAGCCTTCGGGCTAGCTCCGCGAGTATTCCCTTCTGCTCCTCGCTTAAAACAACCTTAACTATGCGTTTTCTAGGCATATTACTTCAACCACTTTTGCGTTTTTGCTGTTTTGCCCAACTTGTTGGGTTAATTGATAGCCCACGTGTTGGCTAACGGCGTGTACAATTCGACTTTTCATTTTCGACGTATATAAGTTGGGTGTTAGTTGTGTGAGGTTGCCCATAATGCCTTGGGAAATAACCGACAAATACATTCGCAGCGGCCACAGAAACCCGGAAGAATTTCAACCTGAAACCATGCGCACAATAACGTTAAGCGAGGAAGAGGGCATAAAAGCCGTAATTGGCAAGCCTAAGGGCAAAGAAACAATGGAGGTTCAAAGCTACCTCTTCGACTTGTCGAAGGGCTGGACGCTTGAGAAAGCCAAAGCTTGGTTTGAAAAACACAGCAAAAACGAAGTTATGCGTAGACACTTTTCCGTTTTGCTCCCCTTCCACGTCATGGAGAAAATTGTTGATAAACCGCTTAGAATCATGGGCGTAGCCCTAACCTCTGGAATGAGTCGAAACCTAAACATCTACACTGCAGAAGAATTAAAGTCCTTCGCAGACAAGCTCGTAGGCGCGCCAGTTTACATTGAACATGTGGCTGTTCCAAACGCTGTTGGCAAAGTTGTCAAGGCGGAGTGGGACGGCGAAAACCTCTGGTATGAAGCGGAAATCTACGATGAAGAAACAGCTGAAAAAATCCGCAAGGGACTTGTTAGGCATGTGAGCATAGGCGCAGACTATGAAACAATAGATATTGTGGATGGAAAGGTTCCACATGAACTCCACAATGCAGAGCTAAGCCTCGTAGCAGTGCCAGGAATACCAGAAGCAAACATCCAAATTATGGAGAAACTCATGAAAGAGCAAGCGCCAGAACCAACAGTTGTTGGCGAATACGTTTTAGGCTTTTACCAGGACTTTGCAGCGTTTATGCCCGAACATTTTTCCCTAACATGGC
>JBNAWC010000029.1:0-14810 GCA_049700035.1 Candidatus Bathyarchaeales archaeon | reverse complement strand
ATAAGCGATTTGCGAGAAAAGGGCTTCAAGGTTTTTGTTTGCCTAAACCATTTTACGCTTCCCCTGTGGGTTCACGACCCAATAACTGCTCGCAAAACAAAGCTAAAGTGGGGCGCGGTGGGATGGCTTGACAAGTCCACAATCGTCGAGTTTACAAAATACGCGGCTTACGTTGCTTGGAAACTAGGCGACATCGTTGACAACTGGGCGGTTTTTAATGAGCCTATGGCTGTGTGCGAAGCTGGCTACATGCTTTCGGAGTCTGGTTTTCCGCCTGGAGTAAGCAGTTTCAGAGCCGTTAAAGAAGTGGCTAAAAACTTGGCTGTTGCTTATGCTCGGGCATACGACGCAATAAAAAGGTTGGACACTGTGAAGGCTGATGACGACAGCAAAAGTCCGGCAAACGTTGGGCTGATACACAATGTTATTCCAGCAAAGGCTTTTGACGAGAAGGATGAAGTGCACGTTAAAGCAGCCAAGTTCATGGACAACATGCACAACCACTTTTTCCCACAAGCCGTGGCGGATGGCTGGCTTGACGAAAACTTCAACGGCGTAAGGGAGAAAGCCAAAGAAAAAAGCTATTTGGGAAGACGTTTAGACTGGCTTGGCGTAAACTATTACACAAGATTTATGATTAAGGGAAGAAAATCTCTTCTAGCCAAAGTTTTCGCTGGAATCCCAGCCATACCAGAAATAATGCAGAACTACGGTTTCGCGTGCCAGCCAAACAGCAAATCAGCCGCTGGCTTACCCACCTCAGACCTCGGATGGGAAATCTACCCAGAAGGAATAATTGAAGCACTGAAAAACATGCAACGTTACGGTTGTCCACTTTACATAACGGAAAACGGCATAGCAGACGCAAAGGACGAGCTTAGACCAAACTTTATTGCTGCACACTTGAAAGCCATAGAAAAGGCTGTTAATGAAGATAAGGTCGACGTTCGCGGATACTTCCATTGGGCTTTAACCGACAATTACGAATGGGCTAAAGGATTCAAAATGAAGTTCGGACTGTCCGCCGTTGACCTCGAAACCAAAAAACGCATAATGCGAGAAAGCGCCAAAACCTACAAGAAAATGATAGCGGAACTAGCAAAGACCTAGAGGGGGTAGGTCCGTATTGGCTAATTTTCAAACCAAAAATGTAGGAAACTGGAAAATGCTAAATCCTTTTAGAAGCATATCCTAAAACCGTTGAGGTTCAACATGACGCATAACGAGTTGCGCAAGGATTATCTGCTTGACAGATGGGTTGTAATAGCCACAGAACGCGGAAGGAGACCAACAGACTTCGCCAAACAAGAACGCCAAAAAGCAAAAACCGCCACCTGCCCGCTCTGTCCAGGAAACGAACACATGACCCCACCAGCAATCCTCGTCTATCTAAAAAGCGAGAAAGGCATAAGGAAAAGCGCTGACAAAAACGGTTTTAGACATAAGAATTGGCTTGTCAGATGCATTCCAAACCTTTACCCAGCCTTTACACCGCCAAAAGAAAAATCCAGTTATGAAACAGTCAGCGTGAAAGGACACTTAAGCCCAGCAGTTGGACATCACGAAGTGCTCGTTGAATCTCCAGTTCATGACGCACATCCTTCAGACGCAGAAATCCCCCAGCTAATCAATGTTATAAACGCATACATTGATAGACTTCAAGCGCTTTCAGAAAAGTCATACGTAAAGTACGTTTCAATTTTCCGCAACCACGGTTTAGAAGCCGGAGCGTCGCTTTCCCACGCACACAGTCAAATAATAGCAACACCCGCGATTCCGAAAATCTTGAAGGAAGAGCTTGCTGCAAGCAGAAAATTCCACAAAAAACATGGAGAATGCATCTTCTGCCACATACTGAAAGAAGAAACCCATGGACCTAGAGTCATCTTCGAAAACGGACATTTTGTCGCGTTTGCTCCGTGGGCAAGCGTCCACTCAATGGAGTTTTGGATTCTCCCGAAAAAGCATGAGGTTACGCCTCTTGAAATGGAGAAAAGCGAAGTAAAGGCATTTGCAGAAACATTAAAAGCTTGCCTAAGCGCCCTAAAGCGGCTTGCCAATGACCCCCCATACAATTACGGCTTTCACCTAACCATAAACAAGGATGCACGCGAATATTATCATTGGCACTTGGAAGTCTACCCAAAACTTGCAATATGGGCTGGTTTCGAAAAAAGCACTGGAATGTATATCAACACGGTAACGCCAGAAGTTGCCGCACAAAGCCTAAAAGAAGCCATTTCACACTAGCACATTTTTCTGCATTATTTCCCTTTCATGTTTAGGTCTAATCTGCAAAACATCTTCAACATAAGCCCTCAAAGGCTCGGCTACGCTCCAAGCTTGAGCTATGCACCCACGCGGAGCATGCGGAGCATCACCATCAAAAATTTCACTTACAACGCCAATCCCAGCCCTATAAATTTGCTCCGTAAACAAAGGCAACAAGAAACGCAATGCTTGTTCTCGCCTATATTCCGCGCAGCCCTTAACCTTCAAAAACGCTTTTACAAATGAACCCAGAAGCCAAGGCCAAACAGTGCCATTATGATAGGCTTTGTCTCTGCTTCGCCTATCACTAACATAAACACCAACATATCTAGGGTCGTTTTTCGCGAGTGTTCTTAATCCGTATGGCGTTAAAAGTTCACGATGCACGATGTCAACAATCTTTTCGCTTTTCGCCGCGTCAAGCATCGTATAATCCAATGAAACAGCAATTATCTGATTAGACCTAAGCGAAGAGTCCTTTACGCTTTCGCTCACAACATCGTACAAGTAGCCTTTCTCTGGAATCCAAAAACTTTCCGTGAAGCTTTTCCTAGCTTTCTCCGCCATGCGCGTGTATTTTTCTGCCATGTTTGTTTCCACGTATTTTAGTGCTAAAAGCTCCATGACCTTAAGCGCATTAAACCATAAAGCTTGAACTTCAACAGCCTTTCCGCGTCTTGGAGTAACTGGTTGCCCGTCGACAACCGCGTCCATCCACGTTAGTTGCGCATCATGCCAAACGAGTCCATCGCCGTCTACGCGTATGTCTTGCGCCTTTCCTTCAGCATACCCTTCAATAATCGCCTTTAATGTCTCCCACAGTTGCTCTTTGACGAACTTGAAGTCTCCGGTGTACTTCAAATACTGAAGCACCGCGTTTACAAACCACAAAGGCGCATCAACCGAATTGTAAACTGGCTGACCATGCATGTCAGAAATGAAGTTTGGAATAAGCCCGTTTTTGACGTGTTCTTTAAAGTTTAGGAAAACCTTTCTTGCATCTTCAAATCTTCCAGTTAAAAGCATAAGCCCAGGCATAGAAATGAAGGTGTCTCTTCCCCAACACTCAAACCAATGGTAACCAGCTATCACAGATTTAAGCGTGCCACTGCTTTGTACTATAAACTTGTCCGTTGCCAGGACAAGCCACCTAAGCCAATCACTCATGCTGACAATCGGATGCTCCTCATAAAACTTCAAAACCAAATTTTCAAGGCGACTTTCCTCGCGTTTTCGCATAATCTCCAAATCATACACTGTTAAAGGCGTATCCTCCAAAAATTTGCTGACAAAATCTTCGTCCTTGTCCGCAACGGCAACAACAGCAAAACTTTCAGTTTTATTCGCGTCAACAGCCACCTCAAAATACCCGCTTTCGTAACAGTCTTCTCGGCAACTTTCTCCACGCGCAGCTTCCTCACGGTAATATATGCCTTCAATCCACTTTCCAAGCGCGAAGTATCGTCCATCCGAAGCGGCAAGAGCAAGGGCTAACGTGCACCTCGGAACTTCAAAATGTACGATTGTTTTTCCTTTATCGCATTTTTGGGTGAGGTTCCATGAATTCTGCCACTTGCTTGTTACGGCGTGTATGTGCCTACAATTCACAAGCGGGAAAATTCGCACTTTAACCTCGTTTTCGCTCTTGTTTGAGAGGTTATAAACTGCCACAACCACGTTTTTCCCGTAAGGCATAAAAATCGTCTTCTGAATCGCGATGTTTTGTATTTCATAAACGTATTTTGGCATTGGAGAAAGAGAAAACTCTTTTAGGTATAGGTTTCCACGCGGAAAAATTCTTTCCTTAAACTCGTTGATGAAGAGCGGATAAACGCTTTTAGCAATATGCACTTCCATATCCAACTTTGATAAACAAACCGTTCGCTCGCCAGGCGGATTAAGCGCGGCAACAAGCAAGCCGTGATACTTCCTCGTGTTTAGTCCCAGTATTGTTGATGAGGCGTATCCGCCTAAACCGTTTGTTATAATCCACTCTTTCTGTAAAGCCTCATCAAATTTTGAGAGAATTTGACTGTTGAATCGTATGGATGGCAAGTCCATCTTACAACATCAGCTTTGCAACGTTCCTTTCTCTTATTACTCCGAAAAAGTTTGCAACTGGATTGCATTTCGCCCTAAAAAGCAGAACATGAGGTTTGCTAAGCTTATACTCCGTTAGAGTTTCAGCGTAACCCATCCCCTTCGCAAAGACCATGTCAACAGAATTGTACACTTCAAGAAATTCCGCTGACACCTCTTTTAAAGCCAAACCCACAGCGTCTGTTCCAGTCGTTATAACCTTGTCAGCTATTTTGCTCATCCCAGACACTTCGGCGTCCTCCAAAGTTGCATCGTTGATTATTGGTGCGCCCTTAACGCCAACAATGACCTTTAAGCCCATATTCTTAAGCTGTTCAACCAAAAGCGTGTCAAAAACTATCTCGCCAGCATTATCAGTCAAGTAAAGCACGGAATGCGCCTTCTTAGCCAACTCATAAACCCTAAGCGTGTCATCCACGGCAAGGTCTTTGCCAGCGTCCCTAAGACTTTTCCTCAAACTGTTAAAAGAAAACCTATGGTCTGGAATATCAAATTCTATGGCGTTGCCAACAATAGCGCACAGACAAGCCTTCTTGAAGCGCTCCTGCTGCGTATAACCCTCTTCCACAATTTTCCTCGCATAAGGCAAAAGCCTAAGGGCTTTTTCATTGCTTATCCGCTTTCGCCTCTTGTAAGGGTCGCTATTGCCAGTAACCCTCTTTATCAAGCGGTCTCTTTTTGTGCCCAAATCCGCTGGAACCGCACTTGGTCTAAATTCCTTTGTGAGCAAGCGCAAAAGCTCGCTCATCGCCCTGAAACGCAGTGCTGGATTTGTTGTCGCCTCAATTGCTTCTGCTGCTGCTCTGCTTATTATGCACGCGGCGCACTCTGCTTCAACTTTCAAGTTTTCTCCGCTCACGCTTTTGCTGCTGCTTCTGCAAATTCAAGTAAAACCCTATATGGGTCTTTCGCCTCAACAATTCCGCTTGCAACAAGCACCCCTTGTGTGCCAAGCTTTAAAGCTGCTGCGACATCTTCTCCGCGGCTTATTCCCGCACCGCACAAAATCGTAACTTTAGGGTTTATTTCCCTAACAAGCTTAACAGTGCCCGTGACAACTTCAGGCTTTGCCTTTGAAACTGGAATGCCCGTGCCAATAAGTTCTGGAGGCTCAACCGCGATTACGTCTGGCTTAAGCGCCGCCGCAGCAGCACTTATTGCTGGCGTATTTGCACACACAAGCGATATCAACCCCTTTTCATTAGCGATATTGATTATTTCGCTTATCTCGGAAAGTTTAAGCTGCCTTTCAGAATGATTTATCAAAGTTCCAACAGCCCCAGCCTCTTTAACAGCCTCAGCCAATACATGTCCAGTGTGGCTTCCGGGTCTAATCGGGTCTATGTGCTGGGCGAAAACTGGAATTTTCACGGCTTCAGCCACCGCTCTTATGTCTACACACTGCGGGGCAACTCCTATGGCGATGTTCGTTTCATTACTTACCTTTTCAGCCTTCCTTGCCAGTTCAACAGCATTTTTACCAGTCCCATTAAGATAAGTCTTAAAGTTCACAATTATCATTGGCGTTTTAAACTTGGCTTTCAACAGTTTCACCTACGCCTAGAAGTTAAGAGATAGGCGCTAAAGCCTTATATTATTTAATAAGGCGAACGCCAAAATCATCATTCATGCAGAAGATACTGCTTGAACTTCAACTAAAAACCTAGAAGGAGTATCCAATTTAACGGCACAGCCAAGCCTAAATTCGAGTTTACGACAAGGTAAAATAGGTTTAAGCGCATAAATTTGTTGGAAAGCATGGCGTATGCAAAGAACTGGAATTGCAGGGTTACCACTTCATTATGGTAAAGCGCCTAAATGGCTAGTTGTCCGAATGCGAAAACTAGCAAGGGAAATAGTCACAATAATTGTTGACGAGTATGGCACAGGCGAGTTTCTAAAGCGCCTATCCGACCCATTTTGGTTTCAAGCTTTAGGCTGCGTGTTGGGTTATGACTGGCACTCTTCAGGCGTAACAACAGTCGTAACTGGCGTTTTGAAACAAGCAGTAGTTCCAGAAGAACATGGCATAGCTGTTTGTGGTGGAAAGGGGAAAATTTCAAGGCAAGCGCCACTGGAAATCGAGAAAGTTGGCGAAAAATTCGGCTTTTCCACAAGCAGCATCGAAAGCCTACGTTATGCAAGCAAAATTAGTGCGAAGGTGGATAATACCGCCATTCAAGCTGGCTACCAGCTTTATCATCATGCCTTCTTTGTTTCCGAAGATGGCAAATGGAGTGTAATACAACAGGGCATGTGTCCACAAGACCGAACTGCTAGGCGCTTTCACTGGCTTTCAGAAAGCGTAAAAAACTTTGTAGAGGAGCCGCACAGCGCAATTGTTGGTGACGCAAAACGTGAAATTGCTTTGGACATGACTGCAAAAGAAAGTGAAGGCTGCAGAAAAGTCTCTGTTGACATAGCCAAGGAAAAGCCAAACAAAGTTATGCGCTTAATAATGTCGCTTAGACCAGCCTACCAAAAGTCGCTTCAAGACTGGCTTCCCAAAACTGCAGAAACCGCGTGGCGCGAATACCCAATAGATGTCTTGTCTATGCCAGCAAACATAAACTGGAAAGCGCTGCAAGAGGCTTATGAATTTCAGCCACGGAATTATGAAGAGCTTTTGGCGGTTAGGGGCGTTGGACCCGCCACAGTGAAAGGCTTAGCATTAGTTGCCGAGCTTATTTACGGCGAAAAGCCAAGCTGGAAAGACCCAGTGAAATACTCATTCGCCTACGGCGGAAAAGACGGAGTGCCATACCCAGTAAAACGCAAGGCAATGGACGAATCAATCCAAATATTAAAGCGTGCAATAGAAGAGGCAAAAATAGGCGATAAGGAGAAGCTGCAATCTCTGCAAAGGTTACGCCAATACGTCCCAGACAACCGTAAAACATAAAAGAGGATTAGGGGAATGCGCATAGTTTCGCTTGAACCATCCCTCGAAAAACTTTTTTGGCAACACATAAACAAGGATATTCCACACAACTTCTTTTTCGCGTTTGACTGGAAATATAACAGAAACGAGACAGAAATCCTATTAGCCATTGAGAATGGCAAAATCGAGGGAATGATGCTCATTTACAAGCAAAGCGTAGTCCAGCTTAGAAGAAGCTGCGAAGCCGTAAAGATGCTTCTTGAAAGGTTAAATTTGGAAAAAGTTGAACTGCAAGCTTTGGAAGAGCACGAACCCTACATTCTTGAAAAGTACGCGCCGACAGTAACACATCGAATGATGCTTATGATTTTACGTAGTGGCGAGGCGAAATCGCAAGTGAAATGTCCAGTTGTTGGCTTAGACGCATAAGACGCTGAACAAATAGCAGCAATAATGAGGGAATCCGACCAAGAATTTTGGGGAACAGTAACTTGTCAATTAATTGGTGATGGCATGAACCGCGGCGTGAAATGGCTTGGAGTAAAAATCAACGGAAAAGCTGTTTCGGTGGGCAGCATGCAAATAACCGATTGGGGAGGGCTTATTGGAACAGTTGCCACTCACAAGGAGTATAGAAACAAAGGATACGCAACATCCGTAGTTTCAGAGCTCGTCAAACGAATGTTGATGGAAGTGCCATGGGTTATACTCTACACTCTAGTAGAGGATTCACCTGCAATCCGAGTGTATGAGAAAGTCGGGTTAAAGCATTATAAGACATACTTTTTTATGCGCGGCGAAAAGCGCAACCTTAACGAACAATATAAATAGTTAAAAGCTGTTTCTATGGAAAGCATATGGAGAACAAGTGCATGAGCAAAGATGAAGATTTTTGGTTTAGAGTCTCCGCTGTCTGTGGCATACTAACTCCCATAATCGCTTTTACGTGCATATTGACGGCAATAGCATTATACCCGTCGTTCAGCTGGACGGACAAGGCCCTAAGCGATTTAGGCATCGTTGAAGGTGGCGCAGTGTCAATGATATTCAACGGCGGCTTAATGGTCAGCGGAATCCTAGCCCTAGCATTCGCGATTGGAGTGCAAAATTATCTAGATAAGAGTATAATAGGAAAGATTGGCGCCTTCCTGTTTGCGCTTGACGCAATAGCCCTAATCGCGATAGGTGCATTTCCAGAAAAAACGGCGCCGCACTATCCGGCATCATTAGCCTTTTTTGCGCTTTTTCCTATAGCCATGCTCTTCATAGGCATCGTCCTAATAAAAAAGAATGAAAAGCCTATGGCAGCGTTCTCGTTTCTCGCTGCACTCTTCTCAATTGCTATTTGGGTTTTCCAGTACACGGTAGGATTTGGAAAGGGCGTTGCGATACCAGAAACTCTAACTTCGCTTGCTGTTTCCGCATGGGCGCTGGTTTTAGGCTTCAAAATGCTTAAACAACAAAGAGCACAATAATGAAACGAGAGTAATGCCAAAAAATAGCGAAAAAGGGAAGGCGGCAAAAAGTTCAAGTGTCGAAGAAATAAGCAAGAAGCTTGATTTAATAATAAAGAGACTCGAAACCTTAGAGGCAATTGTTACAAACAATCCAGAATATGAGCAACTTGCGCCATACTTGCGCTTGACACGCATGGGCGTGGGCTTCTATGGCGAACCGCTAAAAGTTGCAGCCCGCCTAAAAACCGCTGAAAAACACCTTAAAAAGCAGTGGATTGCCCAAGACGACATTTCAAGATGCATAGTTCAAGCTCTAGCCCTTTATGAAAAACTAAACGTTTCGGCGATTACACGCCAAGTTAGGAAGATGCGTGGAAAAGCCTCCAGAAGAATTATCAGAGGGAGGCTTAAACGCTTGGAAAATGAGGGTGTTGTCAAAAAAGTAGAGGGTTACGGGAACATATATGAACTTGCAGAATGACCAACCAATTGACCACTTTTTCCCATAATAAATAACTGTTTTAGCCAGACTATTGATTCTCAAAAGAGGTGATATAAAATGAATGAGAAGGAAAAAGAAGATGTTGAAGAGCTGAGGGAAGTTTTAAGCGTTGTCTCAAAAGAAGTTCCAAGCTTGATAAAGTCGATAATTGCAAGTGTCTTCTCAGAAGAGGCTGGAAGGGACATGGGTAAAGCTGCAGCAGCATTCTATAAGGAATTGAAGGAGGCAGGCTTACCAGAGGAAATAGCTGTGAGAATGACTGAAAACTATGTTTCTGTCTTCACAAGCTTAGGAGATGTTATGAAGAAGGCTGTAGGTGGCAAAGAATCAATTAAAGGAACAAAAATTAGCAAAGAAATGGGCGAAGAGATTTCAAAGAAGGTTCGAGAGAAACTCGCCGAAAAACTTAGCAAAGAAGTAAGCGAGGAAGTATCAAAGGAAATTGAAAAGGAATTAGCCAAACGCTCAAGCGAAGAATGCGAGGAAGAGGAAGACGAAGATTAACGTATAAGCGTGGTCTAATGAAGATTCGAAGCATAATAAGCATAATGCTCTCTGCATCCTACATCATATTTAGCATCCTAATTTTGTGGGCTACACTAGGCTGGAATGTCCGCAGAGCAAGGAAAGCCTTCGAAAAACAGCTAATCCGCCAGGGGATGGCGAAGAAAGACGCGCGAAGGATAAGCGCCCAATATTCAAAACTTAAAAACGACGTAATGAATACGCTAAAACGTTCAATGAGGAGAGGAAGCTAAACCTTAAGAGCATCCACATATACTTGAGCACAGCAGAAGGACGAGAAAAATTTACTATAACCCTCTTTTTCAGCAAATTTTATGGCTTCCTCTGTTGGAAAGGCTATGGCGTCTACGCCCGCTTTTATGGCCAGGATGTCTGTTTCTATGCGGTGCTTGCCTTTAGGTCGCACGCAACCAAGAACTAAGGGCAAATCTGGAAACATTAGTCTCGCCATAGCTAAAACTCGTGCTATGTCTATCGATTTTGGAGTTTTCACTTTTGCCATTTCTGTTCCATGTATGGGCATAAACGCAATTATCACGAGGGCTGAGGGCTTATACTTCGAAATCATTTTAAGGGCTTGAAACTCGCCTTTCAACATTCCATAATGAAGACCCACAATAATGTGTGGAACAAATGGCATTCCAGCATCATTTAACGCCTTCAACGAACTATCATAGTCGCTAACACTCACCTTCAAATTGTATATTTCCCTAATCGTCTCGTCAGAACCAATTATATCTATTAGGGCAGCGTCCACTCCAGCAAACTTAAGCCTTTTAGCCGTATGGGCATCAATTATACCAGTGTGAACAAAAACCACCAAGCCTAAATCGCGTTTAATCCGCTCAATAGCATCAAAAAACTTGCCAAGAGGAACAGAGCCGTCTGGCAAGCAGCCGCCACTTATCAAACAGCCAGAAGCTCCATCTTCTTTAAGTTTTGTGCATAGTTTAAACAGCTCTTCTGGTGTTGTAGCTGGATACATTGTTTCCAAAACTTTTCCGCCGCAATGCTTACATTTTAAGGCGCATCCACTTCCAGTTACGGATATTGTTGGAAAATCCCTCGGCGAAGAACAATAATAACTTGTTTTGTAGTACATGAAACTTGGCGCATAAAAACTTATACATTTAGGTTTAGCAGCTAGCACTCCTGAATCTAAAAGCGCCATTAACTTGTCTTCATTGATTTGCCACAATGTTTCTGGTGAAATTTCTAGCATAGGCTTCTCTTTTTAAAAACCTCTAAAGACTGTTATAGTTTTCGCCTTTCTGCGGCGCGTTATCTTCACTGTTTTTCATCGTTTTTTGAAATTTTCGGAATAACCTCGAAAGCTTCGTCCAAAACCTTAACTTTGTTCAACACTTTTTCAAGGTACTTCTGGAAATTCAGCGCCTTAAAGACAGCAATGCCCCGCTCAGTAATTGCGTACAAAGTTTTTCTTCCAGAAACTCGCTCTTCGACAAGCCCATACTTAATCAGCGATTCCAGCCGCTGCTTAAGCACTGAACATTCCATGTTTGCCTCGTATGCCAGCCTATCCAAGCTTAGAGGTTTGTTTACAATAGCGCCTAAAATCTCCTCGTAGCACTCAAGCTTTGACCTGCGCATTTCAAACGCCTTAAATACGTTCTGCTGAAATCGGATAAAGCGTTTGTGAATCCAGAATCTTTAGTTTACAGAAACAATTTGAATAAAACAAATATTAACATAAACCAGCAATAAGGGAATGCAAGAAATGACCCCTACAAACGGAGGAAAACCACGAAAAATTCGCGTTTCACTAGGCTCCGCCATTGTCCTTCAACTTTTAAACGGCAAACTTGATGCAGCGCCGACTACCGCTTACCTAATGACCTACAAAGAAGGCAAATGCAACGCAAACTGTGCCTTCTGCCCACAAGCTCGAGAAAGCAGCAGCAGAGCAGACATGCTTTCAAGAGTTTCATGGCCAACATTCCCAACAGAAAAGGTTATGAAAGGAATTTCCAAGGCAGTTGCGAGCGGAACAATAAGGCGAGTCTGCATCCAAGCATTAAACTACCCAGAAGTTTTCGTGGACTTAACAGCCATAATAAAGGCGATTAAGCAGGAGGCTAACGTTCCAACATCAGTTTCATGCCAACCATTAAGCGCCAAGAACGTGCAGTTGCTAGCCGAAGCTGGAGCTGAAAGAATAGGAATACCATTAGACGCTGCCACAAAGGAGATATTCGACAATGTTAAGGGAGCAGCGGTTAAAGGACCATACAACTGGGAAAGACAATGGCAAATTTTAGACGAAGCCACAAAAATCTTTGGAAAAGGAATGGTCAGCACGCATCTTATTGTTGGTTTGGGAGAAACAGAAAAAGAAATGATTTCAACAATCCAAAGATGCGTTGATATGGGTGTTCTTCCAGCACTTTTCGCTTTCACGCCAATCGCTGGAACAATGCTTGAAAGCATAAGTCAGCCAGCAATTGAGAATTATAGGCGAATCCAAGTTGCAAGGCACCTAATTGTGCATGGAATTTCAAGATACGAGAATATGGCTTTTAGCCAAAGAGGCGAAATAATTAACTTCGGTGTAGAAAAAGCCACGCTAGCTCAAATCATCGAAACTGGCAAGCCATTCCTTACTTCTGGCTGCCCAAACTGCAACCGACCATACTACAACGAAAAACCAAGTGGATCAATCTACAATTATCCAAGATTATTAAACAGGGAAGAAATAGTAAAGTTAACAGAAGATTTTACTCCAAGCATAGAAACTTATTAATTGAAACTCATTGAATAATAAACATCCAAAAGGTGGTATGGGAGATGGTTGAGGCTCCTGTTGAGGACAAAAGGGTAACCTTAAAAGAAGCGGCAAAAATGATCCAAGATGGAGCACACCTCTTCTGGGGTGGTTTCGGGTTTCAGCGTCCACCAATGGCATTCGCTCACGAACTTGTGAGGCAAAAAAAGAGGAACTTAACGATTTACACATGCGGTTCGGAGATGGATATCGACATACTTTCAGGCGCTTATGTAGCTTCGCGTTTTGAACTGGCTTTCTTTGCAATTGAAGGAATAGGCTTGGCGCCTAACATTCAAAGAAGAATCCGTGAAGGCGCAATTCAGATAGAAGATTACACGAATTTAGCAATGGCTTTGCGATTTTTGGGCGGTGCCTTGGGAGTTCCATTTATGCCCTTGAAGAGCATGCTTGGCACAGATCTTATAGCAAAAACACGTTTCAGACAAAAAAAGGCTGAAGTTATAACATGTCCCTTTACAGGAGAAAAAGTTGTTCTGGTCCCATCCGTGAAACCAGATTTCAGCATAATTCACGTTTCACGTGTTGATAAGGAGGGAAATGCGCAGATAGACGGCATTAAAGGCGAAGACGTTGAGGGGGCAAGAGCTGGCAAAAAAGTAATCGTTATAGCTGAGGAGATCGTTGACACAGAATTTATACGCTCACAACCAGACCAGACTGTTATACCAAACATTTACGTCACGCATGTTGTAGAGTGCCCATGGGGCGCTTACCCGATGATGGTTTACAATTACTATGACTACGACATGGAGCACGTTCGCATGTATTACGAACAGTGCAAAACCGAAGAGGGTTGGCAGAAATACTGCGAAGAGTACATAACAGGTGTGGATAATCATGTGGAGTTACTACGAAAAATAGGGATTGAGCGCCTCCTAAAGCTTAAGGCAAAAAAGCCTCTACCATATTAGGAGATGTAAACATGGAAAGGAATTATGCAAAGTCAGGCGAGTTCACAACTCTTGAACTGATGGCTGTTTGTGGAGCCAGAGTAATAAAAAACGGCGAAGTAGTCTTCGTTGGAACAGGTCTGCCTATGATTGCTGCAATGCTAGCAAAAAGGACGCATGCACCAAAAGCGAAAATCGTTTACGAAGCGGGATTTATAGATTCAAATGCTATAGACCTAGCCCTTTCAATAGCCGATTCAAGACTTGGTTATCGTGCGTCAGCGGCGATAGGACTAATTGAAACCTTAGGGCTGCTCCTACAAGGCGGGCATGTTGATGTAGGTTTTGTTGGCGCAGCTCAAATTGACGAATATGGAAACATAAACACCACATACATCGGAAGCTTCGAAAAGCCAAGCGTGAGACTTCCTGGAAGCGGCGGTGGAAACGACATAATTTCATCTGCAAAGAGAATAGTTGTAATAATGACACATGAAAAGAGGAAAATGGTTAAGAAACTCGACTATGTAACAAGCCCGGGATATCTTGACGGACCTGGAGCACGGGAAAAAGCTGGCTTACTTGGTGGTGGTCCCTCATTAGTGGTCACTAACCTTTGCCAGATGGACTTTGATCCGAAAACAAAACGCATAAGATTGGCTACGATTCATCCAGGCGTCTCACTACAGCAAGTTTTAGAAAATACGGGTTTCGATCTAATTGTTCCTGAAAGTGTACCAACCACAGAGTTACCGACGTACGAGGAATTGAGCGTCTTGCGGGCTATAGATCCGCATGGAATTTACATACCACGACCTAAGTAGATTGGAACTTTGGCTTCTGCTTCGTTACTTGCTCAACTATCCTCCAGAATTCCTCCTCTGGTAAGCCTCTACGTAACTCTTTCATCAATTTCTTTATCTGGTAAAATGTCATCTGCGCCCCACCCTTGTCCGTGCTTTCTTGTATACTTCTAATCTTTCTTATTATTTCGTTTATCTGCATTGGTGTAGCTTTGATTCCAGCCATGTTCAGATATTGTTCTACAATTTCTTTTGCAGTCTGTCTTCCCAAATAAAATGTGGTTTGTCTTTCTATTATTTCTGGCGGAAAAGGCTCATATATCATTGGATGGGCTATCATCCCTTGAATGTGCTCCTCCGCCTCATAGGAAAAAACGTTCTCGCCTACTATCGGCTTATGAAGCGGAACTGGCAAAGCGAAGGCTTTTTCAGCTAACTGCGCAAGCCTATAAAGCTTTTTCAAGTCTAAACCAGTGTCTATGTCATATAACAGTTCAAGCGCCACAGCAACCTCTTCCATTGAAGCTACTCCAGCCCTTTCACCGAAACCAGCAACACACGTGTGCAAGTTGGCA
>JBNAWC010000028.1:0-15125 GCA_049700035.1 Candidatus Bathyarchaeales archaeon | reverse complement strand
TACGAGTTTTGCACTCATCAGCGCTAGGCTTGCAGCATAACCCCCATAATACTCTTTTCGCTCTTCATGTGCAAGTTTCCAGTCCCTTACCGCAGTGAACTTCGCAATTACGTCTCCACATCCGCTTATTATTGAACGCCAAGGCGACTGCATTATTATATCCGTGTCCGCGATTATGGCTATTGGCGCTTGAGCCATGACTGAATAGGGCTTTTCGAAACCCTTAACAGAAGATAGTGGACTTGCTATTCCATCATGTGAGGCTGTTGTTGGAACGCTTATGAATGGGACTTGCTGGCGGGCTGAACTTAACTTTGCAACATCTATTTTTGTTCCGCCGCCCACCCCGAAAACAACTTGGGGCTTCAAAACCTTAATTCTTTCTTCAACTGCCTCAACACCCTTAACAGTTGCAGACTCAACAAGAATGGTGTTAACTTCTAACCCGTCTTTTTCAAGGAGTTCCTTCACGGTTTTTCCAGCAATGTCATAAGTGCGTGCACCAGCAACTATTAACGCGGATTTTGTGAACCCCAATCGTAGAGTTATTTCTGGAATACGCTCTAAAGTGCCGTTTCCAACGATTACTTCTCTTGGAAGTTGCATTTGATGGTGTTTTAGTGGCAAATCAACCACGCTAAACATGTTACTTTTCGGTTTTGCCTAAACCCTAGATTAGTGGATGTTTTGCAATTTAAATGCTATTGATTTCTCTCCATTTTAACCGTAATGTTAATAAATGTCACGGTGTGATTACATGATGCTGTTTCCTAGCGAATTAATCCGAGTTGTTTAGGTTTTGGGAGAAAAATAGGATGATAAGTAAAGACGCAGTTGATAAGTTAGCACTGAAAGGAACAACAACGATAGGCGTGGTATGCAAAGACGGCGTAATCCTCGCCTCGGACACGCGAGTAACTATGGGCTTTTACGTAGCCCACAAACACGGCAAAAAAATATACAAGATAGACGACCACTTGGCAATGACTATTGCTGGCTCGCTTGCAGACGCCCAGAGGACAGTTGACGTACTAACGGCAAACGCGCAACTATACAAAATAAACATGGGTAGACCCATACCAGTAAGCTCTGGCGCGAGGCTAATCGCCAACCTCCTATTCTCAGCCAGATACCTACCCCTTCTAACGCAGGTTCTAATAGGCGGAGTGGACGAGGAGGGACCGCATGTTTATTCAATAGACCCTTTTGGCAGCTTAACCGAAGAGAAATGTGTTGCCACTGGTTCTGGTTCGCCAATAGCTTATGGAATTTTGGAGGACAGATACCGCGAGGATGTGACTGTTGAGGAGTTTTTGCCAATAGTTGTTAAGGCTGTGAATTCTGCCATGAAGCGGGACGCAGCAAGCGGGGACAGCTTTAATGTTGCAGTTATAGACAGTAATGGTTACCGTGAGTTAGACGAGAAGGAAAAGAAAAAGCTGTTGTCAAGTTGAGGATGTTAGGAAGTGACGCCTAACTCTGACCGAGAAAAAATCGAGATAAGCCATTATATACTAGAGCATGTGCCGAAAGAGGTTGAAGTGACCAGAATAGAATATGAAGGCTCAACGCTTGCCGTTTATACAAAAAGACCAGAACTACTTGTTGAACAAAGCAGCCTAATCGCAGACATAGTCAACGTAATACGAAAAAGGATAGTTGTGCGCTCAGACCCTTCGGTGAGGCTCCCAGAAAAGGAAGCTGAAAGGATAGCCAAATCCATAATCCCAGCAGAGGCAGAAGTTACAGACATAAACTTCGACCCGAGCCTAGGCGAAATAATAATTGAAGCAAAAAAGCCTGGTCTCGTCATAGGGAAAAATGGCGCTGTGCTGCAGGAAATAATCCGGCAGACGAAGTGGCGTCCCCATGTTTTGAGAAGTCCTCCTTTGCGTTCAAAAATTGTCACGCATATGAGGCATTATCTTCACTCAGAAAGCAAAGAAAGGGAGCGTATACTCCGCACAATTGGCGAAAGGATTTTCAGACCTAAACTTTACGATGTTGGGGATGTGCGCATAACCGTTCTGGGTGGAGCCCAAGAGGTTGGTAGGTCAGCCTTTCTTGTGCAGACACGCGAAAGTAGCGTTCTCCTTGACTGTGGCATAAACCCTGGCTCCTCGAAGCCTTTTGAGTCTTTTCCGAGGCTTGACAATGCGCAGTTTGAGCTTGACTCTTTGGACGCTGTTGTCATAAGCCACGCGCATCTTGACCACTGTGGACTTGTGCCTTTCCTTTACAAGTATGGTTATGATGGACCAGTTTACTGTTCAGCTCCAACTTCCAACTTAATGACGCTTCTCCAACTTGACTATTTGGATGTAGCCAGCAAGCAGGGAATTATAGCGCCATACGACCAGAAAGACGTTAGAGAATGCGTTTTACACACGATTCCGCTTCGTTACGGCGTTGTGACGGACATAGCTCCAGACATTCGCTTAACGCTTCACAACGCTGGACACATTTTAGGCTCTTCGCTTGTTCACCTACACATAGGCGAGGGACTGCACAACATTGTTTATACTGGCGACTACAAGTTCGCGAGAACAATGCTTCTTGAAGCTGCCACAAGAGAATTCCCGAGAGTTGAAACAGTCATAACCGAGTGCACTTATGGCGGTCCAGAGGACGTTATGCCTTCACGCGTTGAGGCTGAGGAACGCTTGACGGCAATTGTAAATGAAACTTTGGAGCGTAAAGGAAAAGTTTTGATACCAGTGCCCGCGGTTGGAAGAGCCCAAGAAATAATGCTTATACTTGATGGTTACATGAAGCGTGGATTGATGAAGGAAGCTCCAGTTTTCATTGAAGGTATGATATCCGAAGCAACAGCCATCCACACGGCTTATCCAGAATATCTGGGCAGAGAAGTGCGCAATAGCATACTCCACGAAGGCGTTAATCCCTTCCAATCAGACTACTTCACAATCGTCGAGCACCCAAACGTTAGACAAGACATAATCGACGGCGAACCATGCATCATTTTGGCAACTTCTGGAATGCTTGAAGGCGGACCAGTAATCGAATATTTTAAGGCGCTAGCTGAAAGCGAAGCAAACACCATAATATTCGTAAGCTACCAGATAGAAGGCACATTGGGAAGACGAGTACAGAAAGGTCTAAACGAGGTTACGCTTTTAAACAGCGAGGGCAAACTTGACGTAATAAAAGTTAAGCTTCGCGTGGAATCGATTGAAGGCTTTTCTGGGCACTCAGATAGAAAACAGATAATAAGTTACATATCGAATCTGAAGCCAGAGCCAGAAAGGGTTATTGTTTGTCACGGCGAAAAAGCCAAATGCCTAAGTATCGCGAACTTCCTTCAGAAACGGATGGGGCTGCAGGCTTTCGCGCCTTCTGTTATGGAAACCTTTAGGCTGCTGTAACAACAGTTTCTTTTGAAACTGAGGTTTTTTCTCGCCAAATCTTAACGTTTGGTGGGCAAATAACAACACGTTCTTCTCCAAGCCTTGCGATGTCTCCGCCGAGGGATTCGGCGAACTCGCATAACTCGTTCACAGCGCGTTTAACGTCGTCTATGCTCTTGTTTGCGAGAGGAGTTATCCTAAGGATAAGGATGTTTCCAGACTTAACCTCAGCCTTCACTCCGTCCAAGTCCGACAAGTCTCGGAGAGGCATAGCCTTCAAATAAGTCTTGCCAGACGCGCCCTTAAGCTCCGCTTCCTTTTCCTCTTTCTTCGACTTGCGCAGTATACCGCTTAAACCAGGCAATTTTCTCCTCTCTAAACTTTTTATCTGCTTTTCTAAAGTTTAAGTGTTTCTTAATTCCACGTCTAAATCCACAATATAGATAATTAGTTTATGAATTTAAAATCTAGATTCTAATTAGCTGCCAATCCGCTTTATAGCATTCCAAATCTTGTCGCCGACGAAATGAACGTTTCTGACAACCTTGCCATGCTTGGTTGCGGTGGCAACATCCTTATCAAGAAGCGCTTCACCTACAGCCAAATGCTTGCCATGCTTCTCATCCACAATCAGAACAAAGTCGCCGCTTTTGAATTCTCCCGTGAAATGTTTTATTCCAGGAACCATGATGTCCGCCCCATTGCACACGTGTGGGACAGCGCCCATGTCGACGACAACTTTAGGAGCATTTTCCAAGTATTCTGTGAAAAGCAGTGTTGGAAAGAGTTTCTCTCCAATCTTGGCCAGAAGCGGCTCGCCATTTAGTAAGTACACTTTTGCTTCATCAAACTCGACAACTTCAACGTTGGCTTTCTCTTTCAAAAGCGTTTCCAAGGGAATGCCCAGTTTAGAGGCTTCATCCGCAAGAGTCTTGACCTCCTTCGTTTTTAGGAAGTATCTCCTAAATTTTTTAGACATTAGCTTTCGCCTTAGATAGGTTTAAATTGTATAAGTTTAAGTATAAAAGACATAAAATGTAGCTTGAGGGTTTCGAATGAGCGAAATGACAACAGAAATCCTTGAACAGAACCTCGGGAAAATAGTTCTCGTCCGCCTGAAGGGCGGAAAAAGTCTACGTGGGAGATTGAAGGGCTTTGACCAGCACCTAAACCTCGTTTTAGAAGAGACAGAAGACACGACAAACAGTGAAAACGTGAAGAAACTAGGCTTAATAATTGTACGCGGAGACAACGTTGTTCTAATTTCGCCGCCGCCAAGGTGAACTTTTTGGGTAAAGGAACACCATCCTTCGGCAAACGCGCCGGAAAAACCTTGCACATACGTTGTAGGCGCTGTGGAAGAAGAGCGTATAATGTGACCAAAAAGCGCTGCGCTGCATGCGGTTACGGTGAAACAAAATCCATTAGAGAGTATTCATGGCAGACAAGGAATCTCCATAAAGAAAGACTTCGTTGATTTTGCGCAAAATTAACGCGTTAGGTTGTAGTAGCCCTTATCAATTTTAACGTAAATTAGCGGTCCGCTGCTTCTTGCTAATTCTCTAGCTTTCCTTAATGTAGAGTTTACCATTTTCACTATGTTTTCTGCGTTATTAGTTTCGTATATGCGCTTCTTCTCGCCTAGTTCCATCTTTAAAAGGTTTTCAGCCAAGATTGCTGTGCCGCAAATTTCGCCGTTTCTAACAAGAGTTGAAACAACAACTTCCTGCATTTCTTGGCGGTTTGAAAGCCTCCGCCATAGTGGTTCGGCGTCGCTTAATATGCGCGTAACCTTGTCCCATCGTTTTGAATTTTCATTTCCAATAAGCAGTTTCACGCGTTCCTTCCACTTTTTAAACCACATTTGAGTCCAAATGTCTAAAAATTCTTCCAGCTCCTGTGGGCTCTCGTTGAAGAATTTTTCCAAGCGTTCAGCTATTTCGCATTCGTTTGCCTCTTTGCCCACGAGGTCCCAGTGAACCTTTAAGTAATTTGTTAGGTCTTGGCATGCAACTTGTAGCACTTTGCGGTCTGAGCCGTATATGTCCAGTGCTGGGTTTATGTTTTTGAGTTTTTCAGACAATAGTATTTCTATGAAGTTCATTTGCTCTCGCTCCGAAGCCTTCTCCATGTTAAAATTAGCGTTGAGGTTTTAATTAAGCTTTATTTACATTCGCCTCTATAAGATTTTTAAGTAATTTTCAGCTATATTCCAGACAACAGAATATTCTAAACTCGCTTCTAAAGCCCTTCATTCAATAAAATCTGGAAGTTTAGCGACGCTTTCAATTATTAGGTCTGGTTTTTCAGCTTCCAATTCTTTCAGAGAAAAAATTCCACTTAAAACCGCAACAGTTTTAGCGCCAGCCCTTTTTCCAGCCCTAATGTCAGCAACAGAATCCCCGACAACCATGCATTCACGGGGTTCGACGCAAAGCTCTTCAGCGCATCGCATCAGCGCCTCTGGAGAAGGTTTAGGGTCTCGTGTATCAAGTGCTGTGACGATGTGCTGAAAATATTTTGACAAGCCAAACTTCTCGAGTTCCGAGATGATTTTTTCTCTTGAAACGTGGCGCATTGTTATCAAAGCCAACTTCGCTTTCTTTGAAAGCTTGTCCAAAGTTTCTGAAATTTTCGGCATAGGCTTCGTCTTGGCGGTTGTAGCCTCATAATATGCTTTAAGGTAAACTTCCAAAAACCGTTGCGTATCCGCATCGCCTATCAAGCCATCTATCGGCAAGTTCTGCTCAAGCCTTCTCGGAATTTCAAGCGCCGCCTTTTCGCTCACCAATTTTTGTCCAACTGTGGCGAAAGCGGACTTTAACGCTTCTACGTAGGCTTCTCTCGAGTCCACTATAGTTCCGTCCAAGTCTAGGAGTATAGCCTTCACCCTCAACTTTTTCCTCGCCATCCCTAATCCTTCACTTTTCTCATCATTAACACACTCAGTTCAATAAAACTTATGCGTTCACGTTAGGCGATAGCAAAAATCTAGAGGGGGTCTACCTTTTTGGTTGTGCGGCAATCCAAAAATTGATGCGGGCAAGCGCATAGGCGTGCTAAATGGCGTCGATAAGTTTTTATTTTCGGTTGGATGTTGTAAGGTAATCACCAATAAAAGCGTCTAAAAGTTGAAGGAATGATGCGATGGCTAAAATGGCAAGAATACGCCTAACAAGCACAGATTACAAAAAACTAGAAGAGGTATGTGCGGAACTGAAGGCCATCGCCGAAAAAACAGGCGCGAAAATGAATGGACCAATACCTTTGCCAACAAAAAGATTGCGTGTTCCAGTTTTAAAGTCTCCATGCGGCGAAGGAACAGCCACTTGGGATAAGTGGGAAATGCGCATCCACAAACGCGTAATTTACATCGACGCTGAAGGCAACGTTATGAGGCGTATAATGCGTATTCGCGTACCAGAAGAAGTGCACGTTACAATAGAGCTTTCCTAAAAGTTTTTAACGTTTCTTTTGCTTGTTCCAGTGCGATAGTAAGCATTGTGCACATTTATTCATGAAATCCAAGCCTTTCTCAGTGGTTTTAAATTTGTCATCGTCGATTTCAAGCAAGCCTCTCGTGAGAAGCATGCTAAAATATTGTTTTGACTGAGTATAAGATAAGCCAACTTCCCTCATAATCTCGGTTTTCCTCTTTCCAGAAACAGCTTTCTTCAAAATCTCAAACACTATATCATGTCTGTCTCTGTTAATCATAATATATTCCACAAAATTTTGCCACATCTAATCATAAACACAATTTGGGTAAATAACCTTTGCCAAATGCGAAACCAAACATCACGTTCCAGAAGATTAGCGTGTAAGAATACCATGTTAAAATTAGGCTTGCCGAAAAAGCTGAAACCCAAACATACTTGCTCCACAAAAACACTTTGAAGCCATCCAGTATCCCTAATGGAATGAGGTTAAATAAGGCTATCCAAGCGTTAAAAGCCGCGCCGAAAAGGAATATCTGCGCCAATGCGCCTTGAGGATTAAAGGAATAGGCAATTAAGAGCATCGTTGACAAAATAATGTTCGTTGCTGGACCAGCAATCGACACTTTGCCTAAACTCTCCTTGTCCGCAAATCCTGAAACAACAACAGCTCCAGGCGATATCACCTTAAAAATGGGCGAAATAACGGAAATTAACGTTAATATTGCCCCCATAAGCGTTAGTCTGAATTCAGCCCAATAACCGCGCTTTTGTGCAGTTATTTTATGCGCTAATTCATGCGCGAAAAACGACGCAACTATGGTTAATGTCAAAGCTGCAAGCGTCGTTGGGTTAATGGTTGCCATCCTAGAATCAAGTGGAATTGCCAGAGAAAGAGCTATACCTGCAACAAGTAGGGCAGCGACGGCCAAGTGTTGAATTTCCTTTGTGCTGAAACGGATTTTTCCCTTCTTCGATGGCTCAACAGCAACATACGTGACAGAATACTCGTATGGCTCCTGTTTTTGGATGACAATTGTTGGCGGCGTCGCCCAAACTGGCATTCGTGCTCTTTCCATTTGTGGGCACTCATGGTTTTCTGGTAGACGATGCTCAGCGCAGAAGTAGCCTCCACAGTATGGACACTTGAATGGTAGGAACACTTCTTTGCCACACCTTTCGCACTGCATCAGCCTTTACATTCCTTTTGACGCTTAAAGTTTGTGAGATTACCGTTTATACGTTTCTGTTCTCCGCCAAGAAACATGTTTGCAATCACCCGCATATTTTAAAATAGTGCTTCCACCAATTTTAAACGGCAAAGCAGGGGAGGAGAGCGAAGCGCTTGAAGGCTTTCAGCTTTATTCACGCTGCAGACCTACATTTGGGTTATTCACAGTATGGTTTGGAAGAAAGACGTGAAGACTTTGACAGGGCTTTTAGCGAGTTAGTGGACAAGGCTATCGAGTTAAAACCCGACTTCATAATAATTGCTGGAGACCTTTTCCATCAAGCGAGACCATCAAACGCCACATTGGAAGCAGCCATAAAAAATTTTAGCCGCCTACGAGACGCTGGGATACCCGTTCTAACAGTGGACGGTTCCCATGATTCAGCGCCAAACATCATAACTGGAACAATACTGAACCCGCTTGACAGCGCTGGGCTAATTTATCACTTGCCAAAGCATGAAGGTGCATGCTGGAAAAAGCCAGAATGCTGCTACATTTACGGCGTGCCAAACTTTAGAACAAGACGCAAAACAGAAGAGCAGTTGCCAGCGTTCATGGAGCAAAACAAACCAACGCCAGACCCATCCCTATTCAACATCTTCGTTTTCCACATGGCTTTAGACATTCAAAGCGTTAAACCACCATACATGGAGGCTGAGGCACCTCCAGAACTCTTGCCAGAAAGCTTCGATTATTACGCTGCGGGGCACGTGCACTCGCCGTATGAAGGAAAACTTGGATCTGGATTACTCGTTTACAGCGGATGCACAGAAACAGTCAATTACGATGAAGCTAGAATCAAAAAGGGATTTTACCATGTCAAAGTCGACGAAGCGAAAAGGGTCTCATTGGAATTTGTTGAACTTGAATCAACACGCAAGTTTATCATCTCAGAACATGACTTCAGCGGGCTTGTCCCGTCAAAAATAACCGAATTGGCAGTTCAGCTTGTTAAGGACGCGGACGAGGAAGGTGCCATCGTAATACCCATCTTAAAGGGAACACTTCCGGCAGAGGCAAGCCGCGCCGAAGTTGACATAACCAAAATTAGAGGCGCCGCAGAAAAGGCGTTACTTGTCCACCCAATTATCTTGTTACGTGAAAGCGAAGTTTCGGAGGAAGTTGTCCGCTCAATATTTCAAGGCGAACTTAAAGATTTGAAAACCAAATCCTTCGAATACTTTTTGCAGATTTTCTCCGAACGCTACAGCCAAGAGGAGGCTGAAAAAATAGCGCACATAGCCGTCAGCCTAATTGAACCTCTAACCAAGAAACAAGAGGAAAAAGTTAAGCAAACAATAGAGGCGCTTTTCCAATGAAAATCGAAATCGTGCAATTGGAAAATATACGCTCCCACGTAAAGTCAACAGTGCCATTCGCAAAAGGCTTCAACTGCCTTGTCGGCGGCTTAGGCTGTGGAAAATCGAGCATTTTATATGCGATAGACTTCGCCTTTTTCGGCGAACCATTAGGAAGGGGCTACGACTACCTCTTAAGAGAGGGCGCAGACAGCGGCAAGGTTGAAGTTCAATTCTCTCAAAACGGCAGAAGCTACAAGGTAATTCGCGGCTTAAAAAGGCGCGGAAAAGGCATAAGTCAAGACTTTGACGAGCTTAAGCTCTTCGAAGATGAAACCTTAATAGCAAGTGTGAAAAGCGACGCTGTCGCCGAACAGTTAAAGGCGATAACGGGCTTTGACAGGGAGCTTTTCCGCGAAATAGTCTGGGTTAGACAAGAACACCTAAAAGAACTTTTGGATATCACTCCAAGAGAGAGGCAAAAGCGCCTAGACGAGCTTTTTGGATTATCAGACTACGAAACTGCATGGAGCAACCTCGCGGTCTACGTGAAAGAATACGAAGGAAAACGCAAAGCCTACGCTGAAGACCCAGATGTAATCGGACTTGAAAGGCTAAACAGAGAATATAACCGCATGGTTGAAGAACTTTCAACAATAGAAATTGAACTCCAAGAAAAAAGCAAGGAACTGGAAAAAGCCAGAAGAACGCTGGAAGAGGCTGATTTAAGGCTTAAGAAACTTGAGGAACTAAGGGCGCAGGTTGAAGAACAAAGAAGAAAGGAAACGCAGATACAAACAAGCTTGGCAAACGTTGAAGATGCATCAGCAAACTTGGCTGAAAAGATTGAGCAGCGAAAAACATCGGTTGAAGAGCTGAAAAAGCGTTTAACTTCTTTAGAAGCACAAGTTGAATCGCACAAGGCTAAGCTTAAAGAAGTTGGAATTTCCCCAAACCAGTCCATAGAAGAACTGAGACAATACCTAACCTATTTCGACGACCAAATTTCAAGCCTAAAAGCCGAACAAGAATCAGCCCTAAAAGGCATGAGAGACGACCAAAAGAGGGTTACGGAACTTTCATCTGAAAGCCGCTGTCCACTTTGTCTCCAACCTTTAAACGACGAGTATAAGAGTGGACTGCTTAAGAGAATACAAAACGCGAACGTTGAAAGACAAAAAACCATAAGTGCGCTTCAAGGGGAAATCGAAGAACTACAGCGTGTAAGAATAATTGCAAACAACGCCTTAGCTAATTTGCAAGCGCTTAACTTGCAGATAGAAAACCTAAAAGCAAACATCAGTAGAGAAGAAGCGTCCCTAACTGAGCTTGCACGCGAATTTGAGGAAAAACAAAAACTGGAAAAGGAACTACGCCTTCAACTGGAAACTATTCGAACTGAAATTGGCAAATTCGACTTATCCCAGCTTGAAAACGCTAAAAGCCAGAGAGACGAAGCCTACAGGAGATTTTTTAGGCTTGATTCCGAACTTAAAATGAAGGAAAACAGCAAAAAGGATTTAATGAAACGCCTAGAAGAGGCTAAAGAGCGCATAGATAACGCCCAACAGAAAGCTGAACAAGTTGAAAAAATTGGAAAAATAATCGAGGTTATAGGCAACATCCGCGACGCCTACCGCAGCATCCAGCCAAAACTGAGAAGCGAATTTGTAAACATCCTAAGAAACTTTGTGCAACAAATCCTAGACAACCTCGTCGGCGGAGAAGGGCCGCTCCTAAATTTAATCATAGACGAAACGTACACGCCATGCGTCAAAAGCGAGAGCGGCGCAGAACGTGAAGTCTCAAACCTTTCTGGCGGAGAAAGAACACTTATCGCTTTTGCATACCGTCTTGGGCTTGGTCAGCTTATTATGCAGTCTAGGTCTGGTCATGGCTTAAGCATGTTACTACTAGACGAGCCAACTGAAAGCCTTGGAAGAGAAGACGGCTCCATAGACCGCTTAGCAGAGGCGATATCACGCCTAAAAGCCATCGAACAAATAATTGCTGTTACGCACAGCGAGGCTTTCGCGGAGAAAGCGGAACACGTGATAAGGCTTGAGAAGGAAGCTGGCGAAAGCAGGATTTCTGTTGAAAAATAATCTGGCGGTGTGGCAATAAAATGATGTTGGCGCCAAAGACAAGGCTTTTCCTACTAACAATCGCTTTAGTTGTCGCATTTTCTGTCTTACTATATTCGCTTAATGTTCATGTTAGACTTGGATACTACACTTTCGCATTGTTCGTGTCTATAGTTACCATTATCATTTACGCTTTGTTTGCAAAAATGAAAGGCAAAGTGCCTGCTCCTCTTAGCTGATTATGCGAAAAGGTAGAGCGAAACAAACACTTCTGGTTGAAACATAGAATTTTTAAGCTATAAAAGCGCAGTAAATAGCAGGGTTAGCTTATGAAAGAATTTGTTAAAAAAGCAAAACTTTTGGATCATTTTGACGTCGAGAAGATAACCATAACTAAAGACCATTATTTCCAAGATGCTTACCTAATTGATTTTCCACTTGACTCAACACCAGACCATGTTTGGCAAGATCTTTTTGAACGGGAATGGAAATTAAGTAAGCACTTATGGGATAGGAAACTCTTTGTTATTGGCAATAAGCTTCGACTTGTAACCTCGCTTAGAGACATCGAAGAGAAAATTGACTGGGTTAAAGAAGTTGTTGATTTAACTAACATGAGAGTTGATGAGTATAATAAGGAGATGGAAGCTCGCGAGGTTCAGGCAGAGGAAGTTCTGAAAAAGCAAGTGCTTGAAGATAGTGTAAAAATTGAGGAGATTAGGAACATTCTAAGACAAAGATTTACAGCTGCCTAAACTCGTAACTTTGCGTTGCTCCACATTCTAAACGCGAATTAGTTTACTTTCTGTTTTTGATTATGTTTTCCAAGGTGAGCATGTAGCGGCAACTGTCGCACATTTGGTCTTCATTTGTCGCTTCTCTTGTATGACATTTGACACATTTAACGTGTTCACTAGTCTTCTGTCTCTGTTTCTGCAAAATGTTTTCTAACATTATTCTCTCCAGAAAAGATTATTTTCTGAGCAAGCATGCTTTATAACTTATGAATTTTAAATATGAATGGTGAGTAAGAAATTTAATTCACTTTCCTTCCTCGATAACTCTGTTCTCTAGCAAGCCAACTTTTTCAATTTCAATTCTTATGACGTCTCCACATCGCAAAAATTTAGGTTGCGGCTTCATTGCAAAGCCTACTCCAGCAGGCGTTCCTGTTGCAATTATGTCGCCATGTTCAAGTGTCATCACGCGGCTTAGGTGATATATTATCTCTTCCACTTTGAAAACCATTTTTTTGTTGTTGAGTTTTGACGTAGTTCGCTGTTAACCCATGTGCGTATCGCCAAGTTTGATGTATCTTCAATTTGGTTTGCGGTTGTTATGTATGGTCCAATTGGGGCGAAAGTGTCGAAGCTCTTTCCTCTGGTCCACTGTTTATCCTTGAATTGTATGTCTCTAGCTGAAACGTCATTTATTATCGTGTAACCGAAAATGCATGTTTTTGCTTCTGAAACCTTGACGCTTTTCGCCTTTTTGCCTATAACAACGGCTAGCTCAGCTTCATAATCGAGCTGCTCGACAAAGCTTGGCTTTACGATGTTCTCGTTCGGTCCAATTATTGCTGTGCGGGGTTTAAAGAAGATTATTGGCTCGTCTGGTACTGGTGCGTTCTGTTCTGCAGCGTGGTCGACGTAATTTAAGCCTAAGCAGATTATTTTTGGTGGAAATTTTATTGGTGCCAGCATTTTGACCCTATCAATGGGTGAAGAGGCGTCTTTGACAGCATCTTCGCTTGCATTTTCAATTAGCTTTTCTGCCGTTTTAATTCCATCAGTACCTAAGGCTATGAACTCCTCCAGTTTTGCTGGAAGTTTATTTTTTGCAAGCTTTGGCAAGCATATTACTTCGTTGTTGATTAAAGCTCCGTACCATTCGCTTTCTCCGACACTGTAGCGAACAAGTTTCATCTTCAGTTTCCCTTCAGTGTCTGACGATGCCAATTGTTGTTACGGCAATTCCGTTTTCTTCAAGTCTGTCGATTAACGGGTTTATGCCAACGGAATCGCTTGCGATGTGTCCAGTCACTATTAAGTTTCCAACACCGTCAGCTTTTAGCTTTGCCAAGTCTGCTGGGCTTATGTGAATGTAAACCACCGTTCCGATGCCATGCTTAAAGTATGTTTTTGCGATTTCGTAGCCACCGTTTGTTCCGGCACCATGCGAAACCGCGACTTTTCCAGCTGGGTTTTCTGGTTTTCCGAGGCGAATTTTTATGTCGGTTACGGCGTTTTTGAATTCTGGAAGTTCTTTCAAGGCTGAAACAACGTCTTTTACGCGTGAGTTTTCCTTAACTTTGCTTTTTATCTTTTCATCCATGATTCTCCTTCCCACTTCGTCTAACGGGGTGTGGATGTTCATGTATGGTATCTTCAAAATTTTTGCCACGTCTACCGCATGTGCATAGTTTCGCATGTGCCCCTCAACCTCCAACTCTTCGATTCTCTTTTCAACAGCCTTTTCCGCTTCATGCCTCGGAATCCCAGCAGCAACCATTTGTTGAACGTGCCTCCTAAAGACTTCGTAGAAGTTTATTGCTGCAGTTCCTCCTGGCGGGTGGTGCGCAATTACAGCGTCGCAGCCGAGCTGTTTGGCGAGTAGAAGCTCTGGAACTCCCGCATCTATGCCGAAGAGAACTTTTTGGATTCTTTTTCCACTTACGTAAATGGCGCTGTCTGCTGGAACTTCTTTTAGTTCTGCTAGCTTCAACGCCAGTTCCATAATTTCTTCAGTGTCCAAATTTTCACCTTCTGTCTCTCCCTTCTTAAGAAATAAACGTATAAATATGATTTGCACAAAAGCAGAGCGAAAAGTGCGTAGACATGTGTGTTAAGACTAGGAGTAAAGCTGTGGCTGAAGGTATGGCTGCTGGTGTTCTCTTTGGAACATCAGCCATTTTTACACGGTTCCTTGTAGAGTTAGATGCTTTTTCCATAACTTTCTGGCGTTTGCTCATCGCAAGCCTAGCATTACTGGTAATAGCCCTTGTTTTTCATGCACCGCTTAATTTTAACCTAGTGAGGGAAAATTTGAAGGAAATTTTGGTTCTCAGCCTTTTTCTAGGTTTACATTTTATATTTTTTGCATCCGCCGTGAAAGACACCACAATATTGAACGCCACTGTTCTTGTCAATACAACGCCAATATTTTCCGCGATTATTTCGGTGTTCGCTTTTAGGCTTAAACCATCCCGACTCACAGTTTTAAGTTTAATAATCTCATTTATAGGCGTCTGTTTGATTGCTTATGCTGAAACGCCGAGTTCTCAGTTCGCAAGTATTTCGCCATCTATAAAAGGTGATTTGGAAGCCGCTTTTGCCGCTTTGCTCATAGCCTTCTACTTAAATTATGGCAAGTTTCTCCGAGGTAAAACTAATTTATCCACCTCAATTGTGCCAATCTACTTGTTTGCAACGTCTCTGGCGTTTCTCTTGGAATTAGCGGTTGCTGGTACATTCTCTATACCTACAAGCGTTGATGCGGTGTTCCCTATACTTGGCTTGGGCTTAGTTCCAACAGCTGTAGCCCATACATTATATTTTTCTTCACTTTCAAACCTTAAATCCTTTGAAGCCGCGACTACTGCGCTGCTTGAGCCCATAGGTGCAACCTTTCTAGGAGCGATCATCTTCAAAGAATCCAATTGAATGCTCCTCTAAACACTTGACTTACAATTGTTCTAATAATTGCA
>JBNAWC010000027.1:0-15268 GCA_049700035.1 Candidatus Bathyarchaeales archaeon | reverse complement strand
CGGAGCTTATAGCCCATAACATCCATAAGCGCGGTTTCAACAATTGGCACTTGTGGATAATGAAGTATATGCGACCTTGAATCTACCCTTTGATGGAAGTTTGTGGCATAAACGCCTAATGCTTGTTTCGCCATTGCCGCTTGGTAGGAGTTGCGTGGCGACTGGTTGTGTTCAGCGTAAGGTATTGTTGAAGCGCATATCCCCAGGATAGTGTAGGTTGCAATTTCCAAATGCGTGTGCTCTGGCGTTAGCTCTTCTTGGCTGACGGCGACGTAGGCATTTTCCTCCTCTTCAGCGTCCAAGTATTCGATTAAACCGTTTTTGACAAGGTCTTCCCAAGACCATTCTCCAGAAGCCACTTTCTCCACGTGTTCACGTTGAAGCCTTGGCACGCCATCATCAGCTATTATTAGTGGACGCCGCACCCTTCCCTCATCACAGTTAACGTAAACTTCTTCCCTTTCAGTTTGAACTTTGGGGTAGTAGGCGATGTTGACTTCGGTTGAGATTTCTCCTCTTCTTCGCCTTTCCCTAAATTCCCGCGTCAACTCTTCTGGAGAGTTGCAGTAGCCAATTATGTTTCCATCAACAAAGACTTTGGCGCCGGAAAGCTTGAGGGTTTCATTCGCCTCTTCTATTGGGATGACTCCCATGTCAAAAAGCACTTGCTTTATCTTTTCTGGGTTGACGCCAACGGAGATGCACGCGGACAAAGCCAAGTTTTTGACAAGTCCACAGTTTGAGCCTTCAGGCGTTTCGTTTGGGCATAAGCGACCCCAATGTGTTGGATGCAAGTCCCTTGCTTCAAAGTTTGGTTGGCTTCTACTAAGCGGAGACTGCAACCTTCGCAGGTGGCTCAAAGTTGAAAGGTGGTTTGTTCTATCCAGAAGCTGTGTTACTCCAACTCTTCCCCTTCCCCAATTTCCGGTTGCAAGCGCATGCTGAAGCCTCTCGCTTATTATTCCTGGACGCACCGCAGCGGAAACAGTTATTATGGGGCCTTTAACGCCTATGCGTTCAAGCTGATACTTTATGTCTCTGACAAGGTTTCTGAACGCTACACGGAAGAGGTCTGCAAGCAGTGGACCCGCAAGCCTTAGCCTCTTGTTTTTGAAGTGGTCTTTGTCGTCTGGTTTTCTTCTTCCAAGCTTCAGTTCGATTACGCGGCACGCCATCTCGCCTAGAAAGATTGCCTTTGCTCTTCTGCTTTGGCTTGTTCTTCCAATATGCGGCAAAAAGTTCTTGTCAAGTATTGTCTCAGCTTTTTGGATACGGTACTCCTCAACCTGGCCATGCGCAACACGGTTACCAATAAACAATATTGCATCTTTTACGGTGTCAACGCCCAAGGACTTTTCAAACGTTGCTTCAAGTTCAGCCTGAATATCCCCATCCAAAGAAACTGCTTCAGCTATTTCCTTATCCGACTCTAAACCCAGCGCGCGCATCACAACAACAAGCGGAATTTCCGAAGGCACACCTGGCATTGAAACATATATTGCCCCGTCAGATTTCAGTTTAAGCTCAATTCTCGCCCTAAAACCAACGGTTGTTGAAAACATCTTCGCCTGATAAACTGGAGTCGCGCCTTTCTCGTCTATGTCAACAATAATGCGATTGGGAGCCAAATCCTCCATCGCAACAATAACGCGCTCTGAACCGTTAACAATAAAGTAGCCTCCTGGGTCGTCTGGGTCTTCTCCGCAGGCTATTAGCTCATCCCTCGAAAGCTGCGATAGGAAGCATAGCTTGGATTTGAGCATTACTGGAATGTTTCCAATGAATACGAGCTCAGTGTCCTGCTCTCTGCCATCGATTACTGGAGTCATTTCAAGCGCTATTGGCGCGGCGTAGGTTAGGTTGCGGAGCCTTGCCTCCATCGGGTAAATTTCATGTTTTGTTCCGTCAACCTCTGTCGTGTAGGGCCCAGTTATCCTAGTTTGCGGGTCTATTATCCAAACTTGTCCAAGCTTAACCTTGTAGGGGCTTTCTGGAACCTCTATTGGAATCTCGCCAACCTCGTCTATAACTTCCTGAAGTCCATGGTCAATGAACTCGTTGAAAGAATCAAGATGCTGACGCACCAAACCTTTTTCCCTAAAGAAAGCCTTCAACAGTTGATTCCTATCCTCTTTTGAAAACTCAACCAATCACATAATCCCCCATTTCAACTCTAAACATGAGCGGATACGAAACACTCGGCACATAGCTTTTCAAACTTTCAATTTCCTCCGATGCGAGGGTCATCCAACTAAAAAGTCTCCAATTTTAAAGAGCTAAAAACGTAAACCACACGCCCCATTAATAAACTTTTTTGTGCAAAACACACATTCACACTCGGCAAACAATATTAATAAGGAAATAATCCTAGAAAAACTTGTAAGCGGCGGTAGCCAAGCCAGGTCAAAGGCGGAGGACTCAAGATCGGCGTGTTTGAAAGCCTTGAAACCCCTATGAGCCATCCTCTCCCGTAGGGGTTCGCCGGTTCAAATCCGGCCCGCCGCACCAGTTAACCATAATTTGCAGTTTTGTTTATTTTTAAGTTGGTTTTGTGCTTCAGATTTTGGGTTAATAATGCATATATGTGGGGGGTTTTAGTAGATGACTACCTTTGGTGGTCATATTGTGCACCTACCAAGTTGCTCGGGAAGGTGTACGGCTGAATCTCGAGGAATATTTTAGGCCATTAAATATTGGGAGAGCCATGCTTGCCGAGAAGGGCGAGAAGATTTATGGTGTTGTGATTGAAGCGCAGGTGGAGAGGAGCGCGCTTAGGAAGTTATCCACGCTTGCGGATGATTTAGGAATTGTTGTTCGTTACATTCAATTTTCAATGGAGGAGCTGAATAAGCCTTCTTTAACGGCTATAGCGTTCCTAGACTTTTCAGATGCGAAGGTTTCGGTTGAGGAAGCTTTAAAACTTGTTAAGAGCCAAAGTTTTGTGATTGACGCAAGGCCCATAAAGCCCAATAGGAACGGCATTATTTATGATAACTACTTTTTCCCGCTGGTTATTGCCGAAAACCAGAGAGTTGTAATATTTAGAAGATTGATTTATGAAGCTTTATTTAATGGCGTTAGGAAGAAGTTCGGTTCTGCAGGCGACGCCATGCTGTATTATCAAGGCTTTACTGTTGGAGTTGAGGCATATGACGAGTATGTTAGGGCTGCTGGCTCGGAAAAGCCGGAAGATTTGATAGAGGCTGCCAAGGCAATTAATATGACGTTGGGTTGGGGAATAATTGACGATGTACGAGTGGACGTTAAAAGGGGAAGGGCGCAGTTGCGGATATATCAGAGCTTTGAGTGTGAACTTGGCGAAGGCTCTGAAAAACCCTACAGCCAGTTTTATAGAGGGGCGACTGCTGGACTTTTTGCTCGGTTTTTTGGAAAGGATGTTAAGGTTGATGAGGTTAAATGCATTGCGAAGGGAGACCCATACTGCGAATTCATGGTTGAATCACAAATTTAAATCTTAAAATTTTTATCAGCCATTTATAATTTGTTTGACCAAATGATTCCCGTTATAGTTCTATTGGCTATTATTGGTGTTGCTGTTTCAATGCTAACTAAACTAGCACAATGTAAATAAAAATTCCCCCTTCTCCCCTTTTTAGCAATCATTAAATCTAAAAATTTGAAAAATTGGAGGTTGAAGAATCATGTTTAAAAAACCCCTCATAATTATTCTTATTATTCTTTTAGCTTTATATCCGATAAAAATTTCAAAAGTTAACACAAATGAAAGAATCGGAATTTATTATCATCCTATTTGGGATGCTGAAGTTATGCCTAATAATGAAACGTTAGCTAAAATCAAATTATGGGATGATTTCAATAGATATGCTCAATTAGGCATTCAAGACGTTTACTTTTTAGCTTTAAGTTGTAGTGCTACTACTTATAATAGTGAAATTTCAGAACTTTACAATGTTTTTGATTTTGACCTTCTAAATTTGACTTGTCAAATAGCCCAAATGTTCAATATTTCAATTCATGCATGGCTAGACATTAGAACAGATAACCCCAATTGGAAAACAAAAAGCATTAATGGAGAAATTTCACCATTGCCTAACTTTGCCATTCCAGAATTCCGTCAATGGGTTTGCAATGTTATTTCTGAAATAATCCACAAATATCCCGTTAAAGGCATTCATTTAGATTATGTCCAATATTCTAGCCCAGATTATAGTTATGATGACTATTCGCTTTCAGCTTTTTACTCTGAAACGGGAATAAATGCATCTGAAAATCCCAATCATCCTTTATGGGCTACATGGAGAGAAGAACAAATTTACAAATTTATGAATGAATGCAAAATCACAATCAAAAGCTATAATTTAAATTTGGAATTTTCTTCAACTATTCTAGCCCCGCTTGAAGATGCTCTAAAATACTATGAAATGGTTTAATTGGTCAAAATCAAACCTAGTGGATTCCTTACTTCCAATGATTTACACTCCTATACCGTTTGAATTTAAAAGAGTTATTAACGAAATAGCATCTCTGCATTGCTTAACCCCAATTTTCCCCGTAATTGGTGTTTTCTTTTCCGAATTTGACCAAAACACATTAAATGAAGAAATAAACATAGTGAGAATGCATAAACTTAACGGATTTGTAATTTTCAGAGAAAAATACTTTAACAACTTCACTATTCCCGAATTGTCCGCATCTTCAACCATTCCAAATTGGTATGATGACCCAAAATATTACGGTGCAATTATAATAATTATTATATGTTGTGGGATTTTAATAGGGAAATGGTTTTTGACCATGTGTAAAAAACGCTAAAATAATCAATTCCACAAAAAACAAAACAATAGATAATATCATCATTAGCTTAAATGTTTCAAATGGAATTAATGGTGTCGGATAATTGTAGTTATGATAATAAACTGTTTCTACTGTATAATCTAGACCTTGAAGGAAAGAAACTAAATTAATAATTCCCATAATAAAAGAAAGCGAAACTAAAAAATGCCAATTTGCTTCAATCCTTTCCTTTTCATTATTAATCCATTTACTATTTAATGCTAAATTAAAATTTTTATATCTAACAAAACCAAAATTATTTAGCCACATCGTTGGGGCGCAAGCGCGCCTATGACAGGCGAAGGAAAAGGGAAAGTGGTAGATAGAGGGAAAAAATATAGCAAAATTTTCGTTTACATACCCAAGGAGGTTTCCACAGACACAAGTTTTCCGTTCAAGGTCGGAGAGGACGTAACCGTGAAAATTGATGGGAAAAGATTAATCATAGAAAAACGAAAGCAATAACAACGCAATGTAGAACTTAAGCGAAGTGAACGTGGAACTTGAAAGATAAAAGATTGCCTCCTGGGCAGAGAAAAGCGGTGGGTGTTCCTTTACGCCACATAGGAGATATTCCGCAGGTCAGCGTTGAAACGTGGCGTTTGGAGGTTTATGGCGAGGTTGAAACGCCGAAAGTGTTTAGTTTTGATGATTTAGGGCGCATGCCAAAGGTCGTTGTTGTTTCTGATTTCCATTGTGTGGAGGGCTGGAGCTTATTGAACAGTGAGTGGGAGGGAGCACCGTTTAAGGCTCTTGTGGAGGTTGTTAAGCCTAAGGCGACAGCGAAATATGTGAGTTTTGAGTGTTATGATGGTTATACAACTTCGCTTCCGCTTTCAGAGTTGCTTAAGGAAGGCGTTATTTTGGCTTACAAGTTGGATGGTAAGCCTTTACCTCTTGAAAGGGGTGGACCAGTTAGGCTTGTTGTTCCACATAAATATGCTTATAAAAGTCCGATGTGGCTGAGAAAGGCGAAATTCTCTTCTGTCCGTGAGTTGGGGTATTGGGAAAAGCGCGGTTACAGCGACACTGCTGACCTGTGGAAAGAGGATAGGCGCGCTTAGTGGTAGCGTTTATTGTGGTTTTTGTTTTGTATTTTTGTTGCACTTTTATACCATAATGTTTATTAAGACTTAATACACTGTAGGCTAAAACGGTGGATGAAAGAATGAAAAAACGACCAGACACATATGAGACACAAAAAAATTGAAGAGCTGAAATCTGAAATTTTAACAGTTGATTTTCTTATATGCGAAACATTCATTCGCGACAAAAAAGTCTAAAACAACAATCAACTAAATGATTGCCCATAAAACTTATGCTCAAATTCAAATTAAGCAAAGGATATATCTCACATCTAGTTTAGAAAACCTACAACTCTGAAGACGCGAGGCATAGCAAAGGCGAATCCAAGTGGAGCTAAAAGATAAAATACTTAAACTGAAAAGGGAAAAGAAAGCCATAATACTCGCACATAACTACCAGCGACCAGAAATTCAAGACATCGCAGATTACGTTGGCGACAGCATAGAACTAAGCCGAAAAGCAATGGAGGAAAAAGAGGCGGAAATAATACTTTTTTCAGCTGTGGATTTCATGGCTGAATCCGCGGCGATACTTAACCCAGAAAAGAAAGTTTTGCTGCCCACGCTTGGCGCACGCTGCCCAATGGCGCAGATGCTCACAGTTGAAGAAATTAAGAGGTGGAAAGTCCTTTATCCACTTGTGCCAGTCGTCCTATACGTTAACACTCTAGCATCAGCAAAGGCTTACTGCGACGTTTGCTGCACATCAGCCAACGCTGTTGAAGTTATAGAGTCAATAAACGCGGAAACCATCCTATTTGGACCAGACAGAAACTTAGCGGAGCATGTTCAGGAAAAAACTGGGAAAACAATTATTCCAATTCCAGAGTGGGGTTTCTGTCCAACGCACTTGCTTTTTCAGCCAGAAGAAGTGCAAATCCTTAAAGCGCAATATCCAAACGCTTTGGTCATGGTTCATCCAGAATGCACACTTGAAATGCGCAGAATAGCCGACTTTGTTGGAAGCACCTCGCAAATGTGCCGTTACGCAAGAGAAAGCAACGCAAAAACGTTCATTGTCGCAACGGAAGAGGGACTCATACACCGCCTAAAAAGGGATAACCCACAAAAACAGTTCATTCTAGCCTACAAGGAAGCCGTATGCCCAAACATGAAGCTTAACACTCTTGAAAGGCTTTACACAGCGTTAAAGGAGGAAAAATACGTCGTTAATGTTCCAGAGCCAATAGCAAAACACGCCAGAAAAGTCTTAGAACGAATGTTCGAAATAACAAACAAGAAAGGCTAAACGTGAACAATAGTCATCTTAAGTATCTTAACACCCCTTTTCGAGGCTAACTCGTCGCTTAATTTTCTGATTTCATCTGCTTTCCCCTTAACCGCAATTGCCTCTAGGCAATCACGTTCGCTTAGGTGAATATGCATAGTCGAACAGATTATATGCGAATAACGATGCTGAATATCCGTTAACGCGCTCTCTAACCCCCTAACCTCATGGTCATAAAGCACCGTCAAAACGCCAGCCTGCTCTCCGCTTTCCTCCTGAAGCCACTTCTTCTCAGAAACAAACAGCCTCACAGCATCTTGAACAGCTTTAGAGCGGTTCTCATAACCCATTTTACGAATCACCTCATCAAAATCCTCAAGCAAATCTGGAGGAAAAGTAACACCCACACGAACAATCCTCGACATAAATCTCCCCACCCACTACCTAAAAAAGAGTTAGCAATAAAACCTTTGCTAGACCCCCACCATAAGCAACAAACCAGTTTTTGCAGAAAAACTAGAGGGGGTAGTCACTATTGGCTTGTTTCAGCTCCAAAAACATGTTGAAAAGTGAGCGCTCCGTGACAGTAAGGCTTTTATGTTAATTGGTAATACTAAAATGCATAAAAGTGTTACCGAGGTATTCGCGCTTGCACATACCAGACGGCTTAATAACACCAGAAATCGCCGCATTAATGTACGCAATATCAATCGCTTTCCTCGCATGGTCCTGGAAAAAAGCAAAAGCCACATACGAAAGGTCTCTAGCCCCACTTCTGGCAATTTCAAGCGCATTCATATTCGTGGCACAAATGATAAACTTCCCAATAGCATACGGAACAAGCGGACACCTAGTCGACGGAACATTCCTCGCAGTGCTCTTAGGACCCTACGCCGCAGCTTTAGGCATGACTGTAGTGCTGCTCATGCAAGCACTGTTCTTTGCGGATGGCGGCATAATGGCGCTTGGAGCAAACATCTTCAACATGGCAGTAATAGGCGCACTAAGCTTCTTCATAATAAAATACCTAACAAAAAACACCAACAAGAAAGGCTTACTCTTCGCAAGCGTCTTCGTCGCCTCTTGGCTCTCAGTGGTTTTAGGCGCTTTGGCATGCGCGTTAGAAATTTCTCCAGCGTTCTCAAACGTTGGAGGCATAACAGCCACAATCCCAGCCATGCTCCTTTGGCATGTCCTAATAGGCTTAGGCGAAGCAGCAATCACAACGACAATAACAACACAACTTTGGAGACTACAGCCAACAGCACTCAGCGGACTAAACATTTTAAAGAGGGAAGAACATGCGAGGCTACCTTAAAGCCCTAATCACAATACTGGTTTGTTTGGCAGTTCTGATACCATTCGCTTCAGAATTTCCAGACGGCCTAGAAAAGGTTGTTGAAACCTTCCAAATAGAAGAAAAAGAGCCAATATGGAACGGTTTGATGCCAGACTACACGCTGCCAACAATCGAGAACCAATACGCTTCAACATTACTGGCTGGAGTCTGCGGCTTCTTCCTCGTTTTAATAACAGCATACGCTATAGGCTTTGCGGCAACAAAGCCAAAAGGTGAAAAAAGTGCATAACAAAAAACACTTAACAGCACAAGACATAGCGTTAGTAGGATTTTTCTGCGCTTTGTGGGCAGTTCTTAACATAAACGTTGGTCCACTGGGCTTCCAGTTGTGGAGGCTCCCAATACTATGCGATTTCTCGGTTTTCTTCACGCTTTTGTTAACAACTTGGGCTACTGGCAAGTTTGGAACAGCATCCATGGTCGGCATAATAGGCGCCATAATAGTGCTAATGCTGAGACCCTCGCCGCACATGATAGGATTCGCACTCTCAGCAATACTATTTGATGCGCTTATGCTTGCGAGCAAACATAAAATTAATCCAAAACCGAAACATTTAGCCGCAACAATTTTTGCAACAACAATATCCGCATACTTCGCTGGAATAATCATCGGCATATTCTTCAGCGACAAAACTTTAGAGTGGGCAACAATAGAGTGGGCGCTGACATTCTGGGGTGCACTCCACCTGCTAGGCGGAATATTAAGCTTGGCTATAACGTTGCCAGTTATAGGCGCCTTAGAAAAAGCAAACGTAAGGAGACTCATAAGTGCCCAAAACACACGAGAAACTTGATTCCGCGATAAAAAAGGCAAAGGAGCTTCATGGACATCTAGGTCCATTTTTAGTTGTTGGTGTCAGGATAGGCGAATACGCGAAGAAAACATTGAACGAAGAAATGAAAGTATCTGTTAAAGTTCCTATGATAACGCCTTTTTCATGCATCATTGATGGAATTCAAGCGTCAACCCAGTGCACTGTTGGAAATGGAAAACTCTCAATAGAGGAAACTGAAAAAGAGATAGCAGCACATTTCAAGTCGCAGAAAACTCGAAAATCCATAAAAGTTTATGTGAAGCCCCAGTTGGTAGAAGAACTTAAACAAAAACTCTCACAAGGAGTGCCAAATGAGGAATTGGCGCGGATAGTAGCGCGCACTTCTGACAACGAGATGTTTACTGTGGAAAAGCAATAAATAGCTTGAAATAACCCTTAAACCTAAAATGGAAAACAATGATTTAGAAATAGCCAAAACAAGGCTAAAGCAAAGGCACTTGACACTTTCCATAGTAAAAAATGGCGAAATCCTTTTTGAAACAGCATCTTATGGAATCTCAGGTTTCCTAGAAGCTATGGAAAACTTGGAGAAAAAATGCGTGGAAGCTCCGTCGCGAACAAAGTTGTTGGGAAAGCAATAGCACTATTATGCGCTGAGGCAAAAGTGAGGGCTGTCTATGCAATTGTATTAAGCGAAAAAGCCAGAAGTGTTCTCCAAAAGTACGCGATTCAGCACGAATTGGAAACGCTCGTTGAAAAAATTTTAGCTCCAAACAAGACTGAAATTTGTCCATTCGAAAAGCTTGCAGACGAACTAACAAATCCAGCCGAAGCCTACATAAAGTTTAAGGTTCTTCAAAACAAACTGAAAGGCGACGGATGAGGAAGCATGAGTGGAAAACGCGAACAATTTATATCAGACGAAGACAAAGAACTTGAACACATACGCGCAAAGAAACTGCAAAAGTTGATGAAAACCCTAAAGGAGAAGGAAGAAATGCCGACAGAACCCACGCATTTAACAGATTCAAACTTTGACAGTATAATCAACAAAAACGCCTTAGCCTTAATAGATTTTTGGGCTCCATGGTGCGGTCCATGCCGAGCACTCGCCCCAACAATCGATGAATTATGCAAAGAATACGCTGGAAAAATTTTAATCGGAAAGCTAAACGTTGATGAGAACCCGCAGACAGCGGAACGCTTCCAAATCTTTAGTATCCCAACACTTGTGCTAATGAAGAACGGGAAAGAAGTTGACAGAATAGTTGGGCTTGTCCCAAAAAGCAGCATAGAAGCCATCCTAAACAAGCACTTGAGGTGAAATGCTATGGACATCCAAGAAAAACGAGTAATGGGCGCCCTCCTCTTACTGCTTGGATTCTCGTTTCTTGCAATAGGCATCTACACTGGACAACTGAGCAAAGTGATTGAACTTTTAAAAAACGTTTTTAGACCATTCTAGAAAAAGGGTTTTAAACCAAACCAGCCAGACGTAAACGCATAACAACCTAAAAAGCGTGTGATGCCATAATGTGCCCAACAATTGAAAGTATGAAAGGCGAACATGATGGGCTTCTCGAAACCGCTCAGCTGATGTTAATAGCTGCAAGAACAGCCCCAAAAACAGCGGGCATTGACGACATATTAACATGTATAGTTTATGACAAGGAAAAGGAAGCCATAGCTGAAATGATGGAAAAAATAGCCGAAGAAAGAAAAATTGAAGGCTTCAAAAGAGACGCAAAAAACGTCAGAGACTCAGAAGCAGTCGTTTTAATTGGCGTTAGAGGAAACAAAAGTGTAGGACTAAACTGCAGCGCGTGCGGCAGCAAAAACTGCAAAGAATTCGACGGAAAAGAGAAAAAGCTTGGACAAGACTTCTATGGACCAAACTGCATCTTCAAAGCCCTAGACCTCGGAATAGCCCTAGGCTCAGCAGTTAAAATCGCAAGCATGTTAAACGTTGACAACCGCATCATGTACCGAGTAGGCACAGCCGCCATAAGATTAAAACTGCTACCAGAAGCAACAGTCATCATGGGAATCCCCATATCAGCAAAAGGCAAAAACATATACTTTGACAGACGCTAAACGCGCTTAGCTTTGCTCATTCATTTTTTCATACATCTTCTCCAAAGTCCAACGAATACTCGATTTAAGCTCCCTCAAACGATCCTCATCAACATTCTTAACGTGAATTTCACGTAAAACATCGCCATCCTTAACAACATTATACGAAAACACCTTTTCTGGCGGCAACTGCCCAACCCTTGCCAACTCTAAATCCTTCTCCTGCATCTTCATCAAAACCCTTTCAACAAGAAAAGGATTAAACGGCGGCGTATTAACATTGAAACTTTTATCTTCGGCTGGCACAACACGCAGGAAACCTTCACCCACATAAAGCGTTGCAAGCAACTCGCCAGACGTAGCCTTCAGCTGGATCACACTTTCATACTCTGCCATTGGCGCAGGCGCTGCTTCAGCCTCAGTTTTCGCAGCTATCTCTGCCCGTTTGAATCCTTTCTCTAACAAAATTGACTTAACAAGTTCAAGCGTTGTTTCTAGCTCTTCAAGTTCAGACTTAAGCTGCTCAATTCTATTTTCAAGTTTCTCCTTAAACTCAACAAGCCTCTTTATCTTTTCAGCATCCTGCGACATCTCAGCCTCACAAAATATATTTTAAACGTTCACCCTTATCAAACCTTTGAAATTACGTGATAAACTTTAACTTTCAACAGCAACATCGTTCAATAACAAGCGACCGCCCGAAAGCGTAATAGCCTCAAACTTAACGTTTAACTCTCTCTCAAGAAAATTCTCAAACTCTTGAAAAACAAGGCTCCCAGTCTCGTTTATTTTTGCACAGAGATTTTTCCCCTCCAACAACGGACTTAAATCGTAAAGCGCAATATGCCCGTAAAATTCTGGATTTTCAAGAATCTCTAGTAAAAGCGCCTTTGAAGGGGGCTCCAAAAAAAGCCAGGCAGTATACGCGGCTTCAACAACTCTGTAAGACAAACCCTCCTGAACTGCGCATTTTCTGCTTGAGGCAATTTTCTTAAATGATGATAGAGGAATGTCTCTAACATACAAAAAATTGTGATACTCGTCACCAATGCGAATCAAATCCTCATTCTCGGAAGCCTTCCAACCGCGACGGTTACATATGGATTTAAACTTTTCAAGAATCTCCCAGACCTTAGGCATCTTCATGTTCAAATCACGACCTATCTGTTAGAATATTCTAGAACAATATTCTATTACGTCACACTCAAATTTAAACTTATTTGCTAACTTTTCCGTAAAAATGTCGGAAAACTTAAATTTATTCGGAAAAATTGTTCCAAAAACGACTGTTCAACGCACGTTTAATGAAATATATCATTAAAAGTTTTAAGGGAAAACAATAAATTTTTCTACACCTTTCCGACAAAAAGCAATAAATCCAGAGAAAATACGGTAATAAAGGGGAGCAGAAGCTATTTGAAGATTAGAAGTAATGCGATATCTCTAGACGCCTTAGACTACAAAATTCTAGAGGCATTACAAACAGATGCTAGGCAAACATACACTGACATAGGAAAGCGCTTAGGAATAGCCCACTCAACAGTATACGACAGAATAAGACGATTAGAGAAATACGGAGTAATAAAACAGTACACAGCAATAATTGACACAGAAAACATCGGAGAAAAAAACATAACCGCCATAATGGCAATATACACAGACCCAAAAGAAAGCGAAAAAGTTGCAAAAACCCTCAGCAACTTTCAACAAATACTGGAAGTGTACATGTCGCTTTCAGAGGAACTGCAAGTAATAGCAAAAGTTATTGCCAAAGATCAAGAAGCACTACATTCTTTCATTGCCAATTCCGTGGCTCCATTGCCAGGTGTCTTAAGAATTCGCACCGCAATCATAACGAAGAAGTTTAAGGAAACAACGTTTTCTGTGGCAAGTCGAACAGTGAAATAAATTTAATAAGTTGAACATTTAATATAATTGGAGAAGTTCACATTGAAAGAGGAGGCAAATCAGAAAATCCTAAAAACCTTCCCCAGAGAAAAAGCATTCTACTTCTTCACCTCAATAGGAAACTACACAGGCGAAAGCGCAGCATCCCTAAAAGAGTTCATGAAAAAAATAAAAGAAGTTAACGTTAAATCACTCGAGTTTCACCTATACCGAGGAGACTTTGAAAAGTGGATAAGTGAAGTCCTAGAAGATAAAGAGTTAGCAGAAGCAATAAAGAAGCTTCGAGACTTAAAATGTTCGGGAGACACGCTTAGATCGCACCTCTATAACATTGTCTCCAAACACTATGAAAGGGCAATTGGAGCTTTCTAATAGCAGTGCCACTCTAAACGGCGCGAACATGAAAAACGTTGATTCCCCAAGGTTTGGCAAAACAGAAGATTGAGAAATAGAATCAAGAACCAAATCCCAAACTTTCTCGTTGTCCACATCTGCACCCTTTGGGAAGTAATCGAGACGTCCTGGATACTCAAATTGAATGCGATTACATTGGTTAACAGCGTCCTTGATGGTCATGTTCTGAATAAACAATAACTCTAAAAGTTTAAGCGTGGCTTTATCGGAATCGCCTATACTAACGCTTCCAGTCCAGCCGATGTATAGTTTGGCGCCTCTATCTATGAAAGCTTGAGCCATTGTGGTGCCATTTAAGCTATTACAGCCCATAGCTATGACAACACTTTTTGGAAAAACTCCATCCATGAACTTGACAAATTTTGGGCCTATTGCAAAATAGTATATGCCCGGCTCCCATGGAAGCCAAGCAACGCTTAAAGCATCCCCATACTCTTCATACAGTTTATCTTTATAGCGTTCCGAAGTGAAAAAGTCCACAACGTTTGTGCTGTTTCTTATTGCCGAGTGAACTCTGAATATGATTACGCCCGAATTGGATTTTGGCAAGTTCTTGTAAAAATTTACGTTAATTTCCGCGCTTCTGTTATGCATTACGGTGAAATTGTATTGCTGTAGAATTTGTGTCACGTTTTCAACAAAGCTTTGATTTTCAAATGCACTCTCAAGCTGGTCAACTATTGCAGCTTTAAAGGAAAATTTAATTGTACTCGCCCAAAGAAAATAGTAGAACAGAAGAAAAATTGAAATTGTTAGAGTGGTGATAAGCAAGGAGATTATTATCAACTGTCTTGTTGTAAACTGCTTCTTTCCCTTCGAAATCTTCTTTTTCGCCATCAGCACTCCACGTTGGAATACTAAAGAACAAAGTTTAAAGAAGCAGAATGACCTATTTTCTTTTGCGCTTTGCTAGACTGAGAAGTGTTCCGAATAGGCATAAGACCAAAGCGTATGCCGCTACTGGTGCTATTGAAGGCACCTTGGTTAGCGAAACCGAGTAGCCGCCAACAGGAATTGATGCAACAACTACCCTTGCAGTGCCAGATTGTGCCATGCCGCCAGCGTAGTCCCAAACCTTCAAATACACATAGTATATGCCTGCCTCTGTTGGCTTAAAGGTCCAGCTTGTTCCATTCGCGCCTGAAATTGCTGCATCATTCAAATACCATTGATAAGTGTAGGGAGACGTTCCACCCGTAACGTTTGATGTGAACATCATTTGTTGATTGACAAGTATTGAGGCGGACATTGGGTTTATGGAAATTAAAAGAGGCGGCGGTGCAGATCTAAAGAAGGCTTTTAGAACGTGGTTAGCGTTCATTGTAACCGTGTACGTAGTGGCTGTGCCAACATTTATGCCGTCAAGTTCCCAATAATCGAAAACGTAGCCTCCACTTGGAACCGCGGTAACTTGAACCTGCGAACCTGCAGTGTAAGTGTATGTGCCCGGCGTTGGGTTAGTTGTGCCGCCTGTTGTTGTTTCTATTTTGAGAGTGTATGTTATTATTGGCGTGTAATGAGCTGTTGCCGTTTTAGGAGAGTTCATAATCACCGCTATTGGGTTTACTCCGCTTCCTTGGGATGCGCCATCTATATCCCAGTAGCTGAA
>JBNAWC010000026.1:0-15362 GCA_049700035.1 Candidatus Bathyarchaeales archaeon | reverse complement strand
TATACATTTCGAGTTTGGAACGTCTCATCATCCAAACCTCTTGGCGATATTTTCACCCTTTTTATATAAAGCTTTTATGGATTCAAACTACGTCTTATTCCTATTTAGTCAGCATTAGTAGCTCCTTTTCCTCTGAGCGCGCATTAACACGTTTATTCTATTTTGGAAAGCCGTGACCATGTCGTCTAGTAATATTTTTTGCAATTCCGCCGAGAGTCCCCTAATGTTTTCCTTGAGAACTTTAGCCATCTTAGCCTCCAAATCTTTCCTTTGCTTTAATGTTAAATCTTGCTTCAACGAGTTTCCTCCACCCATTTACGCACAAAATACGCACAGAGCATATAACTAACTTATGAATTCAAAATTCAGATTTAGGATAAGTGCGCTAATTTTGGAGAACATTTTTATTTATTGCTCCATTAATTATGTTCGCCGGATGATGAGAAGGCATTAGATTGACTGCAGATGAAATCTCAGAGTTACTCGGACGGCAACGGGTGAGAAACCTTTTGTGTTTTATTTGCTACTTGACATCGTGCCTTTTTGTTTTTCAGTAAAATGTGAACTAGATGCGCACAATAGGTTATTATTACGCCGATGATCACACCGATAATTATGGATAAACTCCACAACAATAGTGGATCAACGTATCCCTCTGGACCAGCGATTGCACTTAGTATATACAGAGCTGAGGCCATTGGGAAGAAGAGTGCGTATATTGCCTCCTGCGGGAATTGTTGCAATGATTCTTGGAATATTGTTAAGATGAATGGCGTTGAGAAGCTCCAAACGAATCCTAAAAGCAAGCCTGACCATATGTATCTTTTCCCCAGAAGCCTTATCAAAGATTTGAAAGTGTTCATTAAGCGGCTGTTTTTCGCTGTTTCTTGTCTTTCCCTTTTTGTTTCATGCATTATCTTTTAATGCCCGTATCTGAGTTATAAGCTTTGGTTAACGCACTTCATGATTAGGCTTTTAATTAGAGCCGCCATAATAAAATTAGGTGCTGTTATGCCCAAGTTTGAGCCTGACACGGTAGTTATAGAATCTGAACTAAAGGGAAAAACCCTCCTCGTATATTGGTATTTGCTTCAGCAGTCCACGCATGCTGTTGGTGTTCGCGAAGTTCAACGTGCCTTAGGCTTTTCAAGTCCAAGTATTGCAGTGCATCATCTTGAGAAACTTCAGGATTTGGGGCTTGTCCGAAAAAGGGCGACTGGCGAGTATGTGCTTGAGGAAGAGGTTAAGGTTGGGATTTTACGTTTTTTCACGCGGATGGGACGTTTTCTTGTTCCACGGTACTTGTTCTATTCTGTTCTTTTTCTCACAATGCTAGTTGCTTATTTGACATTGTGCATTATTGGTCATCTGGTTCCAAACCTTTATGCCTTAATTTTTGGTTTAACTGCAAACGTAATCCTATGGTTTGAAACATTTAGACTTTGGAGAGCGAAGCCCCTATGATGTCTCTACAACTTTTATATGCTGTTCTAAAGTGTAGAATTAAAAGGGAAAGCGACCATCTAACATGTGAAGGTGTAAGCGAGCCTTGAAGAAAATTGTGCTGTACTGCGTGGCAGCAGCAATCCTTGGAATAGCTCTAATAGTTGGTCCGCTGTTTGCGCTTGCAATGTTAGAGTTTACGGATGAATATTTAGTGCATTTGCACTTGCGAGAATGGACGCTGCAAAAACCTAATAGCGAAACATATGGTTCTAACATGTATTCATATTCAAGCCTTGACGTTGAAGTTTTTGCGTTGTGCTTTTTAATTGCATTAACTGTTTATCTGCTTTTCAAGCGCATGGTTTAGATGTCTGTACTAATTTTGGTACAAATGTGTTCTGAAACGTAGTATTAAGTCAACTAAAAGCGTCTATTATAGCCAGGTGAAAATTGAGATGGTTAAGGGAAAAGTTGTCTCGCTATTATTGCTGCTCGGTGTGAGCATGTTTCTAATGCTTTGTGGCAACATGGAATATGAAGCAGTCGCGCTTAGCAAGTTCAAGTCTTACGCTGAACTTAAAGAGTTCCTGCAAAGGTTAAGAGCATATAATCCCTCAGATTATTCGTTCTCCCTACGCGATATAGGCATGAGGGCGCTTTTAACTGAGAGTTATGGCTATTCAAAGACTAACATCCAAGTTGAAGGAGTCGACGAGGCGGATATCGTTAAGACTGACGGTGAATACTTATACATAGTTTCGGGTCAAAGCGTGGTCATTGTTAAGGCTTATCCACCCGAAGAAGCCACTGTGTTGTCTAGAATAGATGTAAATGGTACTTTAAAGCAGCTCTTCATAAACGGTCATAGACTTGTTATCTTTTATGAAGAAACTGTTCATGGGTCTTATTCAGAAGTTGTCGACAAACGATATCTCGGGTTCGATTATCCTAATGAGTTGGAGACAGTCATCCAGATATACGATGTTTCAGACAATGCGTTTCCAATACTTCGAAGGGAGATAATTGTTGAAGGGTGGTACTTCAGTTCTAGGATGATAGGCGACTATGTTTATGCCATTGTTATGCGAAGCGCTTGCGTAATTAACGATGAAGTGGCGCTTCCGAAAATTTGTTTTGATGGTGAATGGAGGAAAATAGAGGCGACTGAAATTTACTACTCAAAAATTGTGGACTACGCCTACGTGTACACTACAATAGTTGCTGTTAACGTGCAAAACGATTGGCAAGAGCCCACTTATGGACCGCTGCTTCTTGGCGCAACCTCAACGTTGTACGTTTCTTTGAATAACGTTTACTTGGCTATAACTGACTATTGCAAGACATATTTGCATAGGATTCGCATTGAAGATTGTAAGATAAGTTATGTTGCTGATGGGCAAGTTCCAGGCATGGCTCTTAACCAGTTTTCCATGGACGAATATGATGGATACTTTAGAATCGCCCACATCTTATAGTGGAATGAACAGCCTATATGTTCTAAACATGGACTTGGAAGTGGTGGGAAGTCTTGAAGATGTAGCCCCAAAAGAGCAGATTCATTCAGTTCGCTTCATGGGCGACATCTGCTATCTTGTGACTTTTAGGAAGGTTGACCCGTTTTTCGTCATAGACTTGACTGACCCATACAATCCGAAAGTGCTTGGCGAACTGAAGATTAACGGTTACTCTGATTATCTGCACATTTATGATGAGAACCACGTTATTGGCGTTGGCAAAGAAACAGTTCCAGCGGAAGAGGGTGCTTTCTCATGGTATCAAGGAGTGAAAATTTCGCTTTTCGACGTTACAAATGTAAGCAAACCAGAAGAAATTGCGAAATATATCATAGGCGAGAGGGGAACAGACTCGCCGGTTCTAAGAGACCACAAGGCGTTCTTGTTTGACAGGGAAAGGAACCTTCTAGTGATACCCGTTCTCGTCGCGGATGTTGACGAAAGCGAGTATCCGCAAGGCGTTCCACCTTATGTTTGCGGTAAACCAGTTTGGCAAGGCGCATACGTGTTCGCAATATCGTTGGAGCTTGAAGAGAAAATCGCGTTGAGGGGAACAATAACGCATGTTGAAAATGGAAACGTTATGGACAGTACACATCACGTGATGAGAGCGCTCTACATAGGCGATTTCTTATACACAATATCGGAAAGCAAAGTTAAAATAAACTCGCTGCTCGACCTAAGCGAAATCAAAGAGTTGAACCTCAAAGCTTGAAGGAGCGCGAATGCCTATGACCCTAAGTGAACTCATCAGAATGCTTGGAGACTTCGCCGAGATAGCTGTGACCGTTCTTTTTGCTTACGTGGTCTACAAGGTTGCTGTCTTAATAGATGCGCCTAACAGCAAGTTAAAACGCGAAGGCTAAATTAAGGAAGTTGCCGATGATGCGGAAACAAGAGTTGCTTCAAAAACACACCGCAAGAACGAAGGAAAAGGAGAATGCTAATTCGCGAAAATTCCATCCTAACGTGCATAATGGAAAATTTATTGTTCAAATGCAACTTTGCATCCGCTGCGGTAGAACATTTCCGTTTAAGAAAGGACGCAAAAACTGTCCATACTGCCAAGCGACGCTTAAAACGATGGCTATGGTGTTTAAATCGCCCTAAAACCAACCTTTTTATTATTTTCTTGCAAATTTCACACTCAACTATTAGAACTTTGTTTCATTTAGATTTGGTTGTGGAGGAAAGGATTAGCTGATGGTTAACTCTTCCAAGTCCCTTGGGTAATACGTAATTATTTCTGCGCCATCTTCAGTTATCAAAACAGTGTCAGAATGTCTAAAGCCTGCAAATCCAGTTTCGTATATTCCTGGTTCGCAGCTTACAACCATACCTGCCTTTAAAGGCTCTTCATTGCCTATGTCCAGCCACGGGGGTTCATGTCCCTCCAAACCCAACCCATGTCCAGTGTGGTGCAGCACTAAATGCGACAAACCAGCTTTTTTGAAGACATTTATCGTTGCTTTGTCAATCTCGCTGCACTTAACTCCAGCCTTGAAAGTTTTGAAGGCAGCCTTTTGTGCTTTGACCATCACGTTAAAGTAGCGCTTCTGTTTCGGCGTAGGCTTTCCAACAATCATTGTCCGCTCCAACTCGCAACTGTAACCGCCTACGTCTGCACCAGCACCCGTTACAACAACGTCACCTCTCTTAATCATGCGTTTTGTAGCAATAGAGTGGGGGACAGCGCTCATTTCACCAATTTGTCCCCTAAAACCCACACTTACTGGAGTGCTTCTTCGCAGAGGTTCATATTCTGGTCCAAGAGTCCTCTTCATCATTATTGATGCTTCATGAGACGCTGCCAGCGCAACTTCAACATCCCACAAGCCTTCGCTAGTATATTCTTGAAGTAAACTATGGGCTAGGTTTGCCCATTTGGCGCTTTCACGAATTAGGGCTATTTCCTCCTCAGATTTTATTAGGCGCATGGAAGGAACCAAATCCTTCATATCCACAAATTTAGCTTCAGGCAACTTTTTCGTTATTGGCGGACCCTTATAACTCCACATGGCGGATGCTCCAGCTTTGTTGTCTATTCCTATGCGCTTCTTTGCTAAACCCATCTCTTTTAGGAAATCTGCAAAGTAATCCATTGGGTGTTTTTCGCCTGGATAATCCAGATAAGTCTTCACTTCTTCTATAATTCTTGTTTTTAGTGGAATGTGATTCTTTTCAAGCAGCGGTCCCATGAAAGTGATTTTGCCGTCGACTGGTATTATTAGTGCTGCTGGGCGTTCCGTTGCCAAAAAAGAATAACCCGTCAAGTAAAATATGCTTGTTGTGTTTGTTAAGTATAGGGCGTCAAGTTTGCGCCTGACCAAAACTTTTTTGACATAGTCTATTCGACGTCCATATTCCGCCTCGCTTATGGAAAATTTTGCCAATATTGCCACCTTCAAACTTAGGCTATAAGAGGCTAATCGCATAAATGCTTTTTCAATTTTTCAAGGCTTTTCTGGCAAAGGTGATGTAGCCCGTATGCGCAGTCATTAACGTTTGTGGTCTAGTCTTGCCACGCTCAACTTGCATTCCGCGCATCAAGCATTCAACGGTTTCCACATCCACAAAACCGCTTTCTTTTAGAGCTTCAACAGTTTTTACCCCTTGGTCTATTGTTGGGCTGAATGAAACAAGCGTTCCACATGCTTTTAGGGCGCTGTAGGTATGCGGAACTACAAGCCAAGGTGTCGCCAAATCCAAAACAACAGCATCCACATCTGACTCGTCTATGCCAGCGGTAATATCCTTATTTTTGAGTTCCACAAAATCCGCTAAGCCTGCCCTTCGCAGGTTTTTCTCTGCGGTTTTTAGGAATTCCTCTCTAACCTCGTAGCTGTAGATTTTGCCGTTTGGCTTAACGTAATGTGCTAGGGCTGTTGTTAAGGCTCCCGTGCCAGTTCCAGCTTCGACAACGCGGCTTCCAGAGCCTATGCCGCTGAACATTATTATTAGGGCAATGTCCTTTGGGTATGTTATCTGTGTTTGCCTAGCGGACTTCATGATGTAATCACGTAGCAATGGCTTTAAGGCTACGAATTCGGCGCCGGTGTTACTAAGGACAGTTGAGCCGTACTCCTTCCCAATCAGGTCATCAAATTTTACAAACCCTTTGTGTGTATGGAAGGTTTTTCCAGCTTCCACTTTTACGAGGTAGGTTTTCATTTGGTTTAGGTATAGAAGTATGTAGTCGCCTTCCATTATTTTTTGGTCTGGCAACTTTAGTCACTATGGCGTGTATTTAAATGGATGCTTTGCACGGTCTTTATTTTCTATAAGCTCTTCTATATTTGGTCTGCCTTCTATGGCTTTGCGGATGGCGTGGCGCATAGCCTTATAATTGTTTATGTAAACTCGTTGTCTATCCACTGCTGTGGGATGAACAAAGACATTTGCGATTATAATTAAGTCTTCAACTGCCTCTTTCGGAATTGTGCCGTCAGCAACGCTATCTAAAACTGCTTTGGCTACAGCTGTTTGAGCTGGCCCATAAACCATACTGGCTTGACGCATACTTGTAATAGTAACCGTTGGCACTATCAGCGTTACGGGTTTAACAGTCAAGTTTGGCTCCAAAATCGCCAATAAAGGCTCATGCCCAGGCGTCGGTGCAGCCTTAGCCTTTGTAAAGGCCTCGCCTACTGGACCATCCTTTTTCCCCATGATTAGATCTATGTGGGCGACTTCTGCGCCAGACCCAGCTAGAGCTTCGCCTACGCGCAGTTTAAAGTCCCTTATGGTTTCTGGTGTTATGTTTATTGCCATGAACCTTTCTTCTATGGGTTTTTCGGTGATTTCGAAGGTTATGGTTTTTGGCGTTATCTTGCCAATTTTCTCTAGGTCTAGGCGTAGTTCTTCTCTTGCCTCGTAGGTTAGTTCTCCGCCTACGCTGAGCGGTCTTCTGACTGGACCGACTTTGATTTTCATCATGTTTAGCGCTTCTTTTGCTCCTACTGCGCCGCTTCCAGCGATTATTCTGGCTATTTTCTGCACCTTGTATTGGAGTTCTCTGGCTTTTTGCAATTCGCCGCTTTTCATGTAATTGTAGATTTGAACCCAGATATCTGGTATGACGTTGGCGCTTGCCAATATGGCGCCAGAGCATCCAGCGGCTAATGCTGCTACTACAACTTCGTCGTGTCCGCATAAAACATTGATTTTGTCTCTTACTTTTTCCAGCACAGCAAGTATATAGCGTAACTGTCCGCTGCTATCCTTTAAGCCAACAATGTTTGGGATTTGAGCCAAGTCTTCAACCATCTGCCATGTTAATTCGACGCCTGTGCATTGTGGAATGTTGTATAGGATTATTGGCAAGTCCACTTTACTTGCGATTGTGTCAAAATGCTCGTATATGCCGCGGTCTGCTGGTTTTAAATAGAAAGGCGTAACAATTAAAGCGGCGTCGCAGCCAACGTCTTTCGCGTATTGCGTCATTTCCAAGGCTTGGTCTGTTCCGCTTGCGCCTGTTCCAGCGATAACTGGAACTTTTCCATTAACTTCGTCGACAACAATTTTTATGACGCTCTTCTTTTCTTCGGTTGTTAAGTTTACAAATTCGCCTGTTGTCCCGCATGGAACAACGCCATGCACGCCCAACTCGAGGCAGCGTCTAACCAAAGCACGAAGCATTTCCTCGTCAACGGCTTTTCCATCATCAGTGAAGGGAGTAACCAAAGCTGGTGATATTCCTTCAGGTTTGAACATTGTTTGCGTCTCCAATCTTTTAGTTAAGCATACACTTTATATCATTTAAGCTTTGAAAGTTGAAAAGATATCTTATACCATTCCATCCTTGAAAATTGAAGGGAGAGTGCTGAAAACTTTTAAATCAACCTAAAATAAAATAAGGTTCGCCGTTTCGGGAGGACGCATTTTGGACGCTGTTAGAGAAAAACTAGAAATTAAAGAAGAAAATCTGAAGGAAATCAACGACTTTCTCTTAAAAAAAGATAATCCATTGGTTAACGGGCTACTGGAAATTGTTGACAAATATGGCGGTGTTAAAGAGATTAACCGTAAGGCTAGGGAATCCAGCAAGCTTGAGAATATTATGGCGCGGCTTGAAAGGAAGAAGTCGCCATTTGTCGAGGATTTGGAGTGGCTTATGAAGCAACGCGATAAGGAAGCGTTCATCGGCATACCCGCGTATCGCAGAAAAGTTTTGGGTAAAAAGGCTGATTCCATGCGTTTTGATGATTCTTTTGCTGTTACGCTTGAAATTAGCGCCTGCAACTTTTTCCCGTGGATAATTGAGGAGGCAAAGCAGTCCATAAAGAAGGATGAATTGATGCCAGCACGTTATATCCGCGTCAGGAACATGAAAGAACAAGTTGAAGATGATGATATACTGGCTTTTGCCGCCGCCATGCAGATTATGGGTGCGTCTTATGTTCAAACTTTGGACACGAAGGGAACAATGCCTGGACCAGACGGCAATCCCATAAACGTGCATTTGGGCGGACCAGAAACTATTACGGGATATTTTGGCGGTATAGGTGTGCCTAACGAGTACGCCCTAAAATGGGTTGAAGAGTACCTCCACTATCACACGGAATATGGCGTTAAGCAAGTTTTGAATTTTAATGCTGGAACCATAATGCTTGGTTATCTGCTTTACAAGCTTGGGGTGGACATTGAATTCAAAATTTCAGTTTACGCGGGTAATGACAATCCCTACTTCATCTTTTGGACTTTGATGACCGCTAAACTTTTCAGCCGCGAAGACGGCACAACACCGCTTATAGGCTTTAACCTCTCGAATTCTGTGAACAACAAGACTATTGAACTTGCAGCCTACATAAGAAAAGCGTTTGGCTTTGAGGACATTGTGCGCATAGAACACCACATTGTTGAAACACAGAAAAGCATCGTTAGGCAACCATACGATAGACTTAACGAGCTTTTGGAATTGGCAGACCACGTAAAAAACATAAGCGCCAAACACGAGGGCGGAATCCCAGAAATCGACAAGAATAGGAAGCATCCATCAGACATACTTGACTATTTCATGCCGAAAGAGGAGATAATTGCACAAGGGCTAATGCCAGAACTGCTGCAAAACTACATGGACAAACATGACGCTGTGAACAGAACAGCCAAAGCGCTAACAGAGCGTGGACTAACGTTCATAGCAGCCCCAAACCTACACAAGAAATGAAAATGAAGAGTGTTGTGGCTACCATTGTTCTTTGGGTTTGCGGAAGAGCAAGTAGACCGTTGACACAAAGAGAACAGCGGCTATTACACCTAAAATGACAGAAACATTGCGCAAGTTTTCTAGTTCGCCTGCACTTCCTTTAAGTGCATCATATTTTTGTACGTAATCCCAGTAAGTTTGGTTCAATTGTTCAATGTTTTCTTCAGACAGCGACATATTGAAACTGTCGAAGAATGTTGCGTTTAAATTTGCAAGCTTTTCTTCTATGCTTTTGAGATAGGTGTTTTCAACGTAGGTCATGTCAAAGCTAACTTTCAGATTTTCATAAGGCATTATTGTTATTATCGTAGGTGTTCCTGACTGCTCATAAGTGGCGTTATATGATAATGTGATTTCCCCTTGAGTTATACCCCAAACATTTTCAGGTATTGCGAAAGGAGGAAGAACGCAATTGTATTCATCAACTAATGATATGTTGCCATCAGCCAGGCTAGCTATTAGAATCTTATCTTTGCCATAGACAAAGCCAAAAACACTCACATTAATATAGCCTATATACACGTCCTTTGGACCAGATGATTTAGATAGACTCAAAGTCATTGAAACATTTTGACCTGGCAACGTAGTTGCAGTTGCGTTTACTTGGATATTTATTCCAGGAATATTTAGAAGCTTGGTTATAGTTTCATTTTGTGCTTTTGTTCCTGCGATTGGTAAAATGGCGATGGAAAGGCAGTATATTAGGGTTACTAATTTAATTTTTTTCAATTTTTCACCTTCCAATGGTTAAAGTGGTGTTTTAGTTTAGAGTTTATTTAACAATTTCTCACGATTCAAAAGCCAAAAAAGGTAAAAGAGCTACCTTAGTGAACGGATAAAACGCTGATAAATATATATGAAGTAGATGAAGGCGAACGCCGTTAAGGCTATTTCGATGAATAGTATTGCTGGGTTGTTCTCAATAGCCATAAAGTACCCATGTTGAAGTATATCCGTGAAAACCAGAATTTGGAGGAATATGGCACCTCCTAGACAGCTTAAGCCTAAAATGTGGAATAGTGTGCGCATTCTGCGGTCAAGCTTTAGCGTGACGTTCATCTTTTATCGTGAATAACAAGAAACTATACCTTAACTTATAGGTTATGAATCCCCACACACTACGAAACCTTATGATTAAAGCTTCTAATTCAAATTAAAAGTTAACATTCCACTTCGAGAATCTAGAGGGGGCTATTCGATTATGCGGTAAGGCTAGACTTAAAATTGGTTAGACTTCCAAGCCGCTAATAGCTTCTTTTACTGTCATAACTGAATTTTCGAAGCGTTTTCTTGTTTCGGGTTGCAGTTCAAGCTCTAAAATTCTTTCAACGCCGTTCTTGCCTAGAACAACTGGAACACCTATTGCGATATCTGAAAAGCCATATTCACCTTGTAAGTAGGTTGATACTCCCATGATGCGGTTTCTACCCCTCATGACCGCATCAGCCATTATTGCGATTACTGCCGCTGGCGCGTAGATTGTGGCGCCTTTAAGCTTTATTACATCCGAGCCAGAGCTTACAGTTAAATTAACTATCCTTTCAATTTGCTCTTTGCTTAGTAAAAGTGTTATTGGTATTCCAGAAACAGAAGCATACTCAACAAGCGGAACCATAGAGTCGCCATGTTCGCCTATAACAAGTGCGCGTATGTCCTCTCTAGAAACGTTAAGTTCAGAGGCGATGTAAGACCTAAAACGCAAAGTGTCAAGAATGTTGCCCATTCCAAAAACGCGGTTACGCTCAAACCCAGACTCCTTATAGGCAACGTAAGTCATAACATCAACTGGATTCGTAACCATCATAATCTTACATTCAGGAGCGTATTTTACAATCTCCCTCACTATCGACCGCACTATTTTCGCGTTCTTATTCATCAAATCAATCCTTGACATCCCAGGCTTTCTCGCCTCGCCAGCCGTTACAATAACAAGTTCAGAGCCGCTCATTTCGCTGTAGTCGCTTGTCCCCTTTATTTTTCCGTCAAACTCTATTGCTGGTGCTGCTTGCATCATGTCTAGGGCTTCGCCTTTCGCTATGTTCTCGTAAACGTCTACCAAAACAACATCGCCGATACGATATCTGAGAATGTTGAAAGCTGCAGCGCTTCCAACACGTCCAGCGCCAATTATTGTTATCATATATTAGGGATAGGCGACATCTGTCAGAAATAGGTTTTGTTAAATTGCATATTCCTTCTCCCGTTCAGTCAGCGTTATTTTGCATTTTAAGTCTCTCACAAAGTTAGCGAAAAGGTTTGGCTTTTCAGTGTGTACTGGAAAGACTTGCCTTGCGCCGATTTCCTTTAGGATGTTCTTCAGCGGCATTGGCATTATATGCCCAGAAACATGCGCGTGATATTGCGGCAAACCATAATGCTCAAGCCAGTTAATAAGCCTCTCATAGTCCATTTCCATCTCCTCGTTGAAGGGTTCAGACGCGGAAAGCACATAACAGCTTCCAGCTTCTGGCTTTATCTCAACAAGCTCTTCTAGGTCGTAGAAGGACAATGCCAAAACGGTTTTGCACTGCTGCTTCGAAACTTCGGATGCACTTTTCACCTTATCTTGGTACTTTTCAATTAACGCGTTTTCCCACTTGTCTCGTACACGCTTCGATTTTCGAAAAACCAAAATACTCTCATCACTTAAACGCGGAATTTCCAAACGCTTGTCTTCTTGCAGAGCCTCCATCAAATAAGCTTGTTTAAGTGAAACAGCTAGGCAACGCTTGTTGTTCTTGGCGGCGTGATAAATTGAATTAAGCCTATCAACATCGGTAGAAGCAAAGTCAACCAATACTATGCCACTTGCTTGCCCAACAATCTCGTTCAACTTGTCTTCAACTTCCTTCTCATGAGACACATACGCGCCAGTCATGTTCGTGGCTTCGGTGATAATCGCTGTAGGTTCTGCCTTCTTGGCTTTTTTAACAAAATCCATTGTCATTTCGTGTTTGATGCCGTGTGTTCTAAAATCGCCAGTGTACACTATGCTGCCATTCGAAGTGTGAATTATGAAGCCATAGGCTCCTGGAACAGAGTGGTCAACGTGGATTGGCTCAACCTCTATGCTGCCTATGCGGATTTTCTTTCCAGTTCGGAAAGTTTTGAATTGTATGCCCTCAACGTTAAATTCCAAGTCTGCCCTACGGATTTCGCTTAACGCTTGCAAAATGATTTTTGTTGTTTCACCGCAGTAAACTGGAATTTCACGTTTTATGAATGATAAGTAGGCGGAATGGTCCATATGCGCATGCGAAATGAAAACGGCGTCAATTGCACATGGTTCTTCATCGAACTTGTATGCGCCTTTTATTTTTGGTAGTATGCCTAGCTCTTGTAGGCTTTTTTCGTTTCTAGGCGAAAGAAAAGGCGGCGAATAAAACCTTTTTTTGGCGGCGTAGGACAGGCCAAAATCGAAAAGCACTTTGGTTCCTTTGTCTTGAATTAGGATTTTGTTTCCGCCAATTTCGTTTACTCCACCGTAAAATGTTATTGTCGTTTTCGACCTAACCATAATTATCCCTTAATTTCATTCACTCTCTTACAAGTGTTTGATATTATGAGCATTATGTGTGGAAGGGTGAAGACGCTGAAAACTTTTGTATATTTTGGGTTTCCCGCCTTCTTTATGGTTTCTGGGTTTCCACCAGCCTTCAAATAGCCTTCAATGAAAGATTTCGCCATGTGCTCTGCCATACTGCCCTTCGAGAAAGGCGAAAAATAGTGTCCAGCATAATAGAGAAACTCGGCTATGTCCCATGTTTTGTCGCCATTTCTTGTTGCTTGTTCAAAATCTAACAAGTAAATTTGGTTATCCTTGCCAATTATGATGTTTTCGGGTTTCGTGTCTCCCAAAGCGACATCAAGCGCGTGAACTTCAGCGAATCTTTCTCCCACTTTCCTTATAATGGCAAGTTCATCCTTAACTTCATCCGCGGTTTTTGCCTCTGCTATGCGCTTTACCTTTTTCTCAAGGTTCTCGCCTTCAACATAATCCATGAGGACAAGACGTTCAGCATGGTTTACGTGAAGCAGTTTTGGAACTGCAAACCCATGTGAATGTAGAAGCTGGTTTATCGCACATTCGCGTTCAAGCCTTGAGTGCCCCAAAACAGCGAAAGTTCTTGTTCCAACAGTCCACAATGTAAGCGGAAACCACTTGAAACTCGACCAGTCCTTAAACTTCTTTGCAACAATCTTATGCTCAACGCCATTAGCTGAAGCCGTTATCAAATACGTCTCGTTTAAGACGCTGCCAATCTGCGTAACATTCACTTCAACTTTTTCATCCGCAGACAAAGCTTTCCTAGCAAAAGACTTCAAATCAAGTCTATTAGCAAAGGAAACAAGACCATTAGCAGTTGGAACAAACAAGTATGCTTGCGGGTCCTCAACAAAACAGATATTCTGCGGGTAGTTTTCGGCAAACCTAAACCGTGTAAGCCAATCCTTGTTCTGCATGAGAAAACTAAAAATTCTTGGAAAAGTTCCAATCAAAGAGTTAAACAAAGCCTTCTGCGCAGACCTGAAGAGGTTTATAAACCGAATTTTTCGTTTCCTAACACAATCAACGAATTTAGCGGAAATCTTGACAAAACCATCCGAAAAACTGGTTATGCCTTCCCTTTCGAGCTCCTTCAAGGCTTCTAAATAGCCTTGTAAGACGCTGGTCACATTTGCGCTCTTACGATTTTCATGCATGAATTCAATTAAATCTGACATCATAAGTGGAAAAAGCCTAGCCCTTGTCAATAGCGCCTCATACACAAAGTATTCGGGTTTTATGTGTATGCTGTAGGATAGCTCTGTAAAGTCTAAAATGATGTTTTCCAAAATCTCGCGTATTAGGCGCTTCTTCAACTGCACCTCTTGAACACGCAAATAATTCTCGCCGATTACTGGAATGTACGGAAAAATTAGTCCTCCAGCCAAGGCTTCGCCAAGAAATCCTCTGTCAATGTCCCTCTCGAAAACCCACTGGTCAACAGCAAAAATAATGAAGCTCTTGTTCTTGAAAACATCCAGATAAGTCATCAAGCGCGGTTTAAAATCTCGAATGACAAGCAAAACTTGAGAGGCAGTTTTGGCTTTAAAGGCTAATTGGGGGTCTCCAATTATGCATAAAGCCGTGATTTCACATGAGCCAGCAACATACCTACAAAACCTAACGAGACTTCTAGTTATTTCCGCGTCTAAATGCACAGTTCGTTTACTCACGTTTTCACCAAGGCGAGAACTAAAATAGAATTTAACAATTTTAGAGATATAAACTAGTGTCCTTCAAGAATTTTCCCATAAATCCTCAAAACTTTAAGTGCTTTAGCAGCCTTTTCAGGCAAATTATAGAGCGGAATTTTGGTTTCGCCTAAAACTCTGTATACCAACGCGAAGTCTTCGCCTCCAGCTGGCACGTCTACAACGGGTTTTTCTGGATATTTAGCTGCGATTTTGGGTATGACACGCGCGTCTTCTGGCTCAAAAAAACATGATTTGAGCATGTTTATGATTAGAACCCCGTCAACATTAGCGTCTGCAAGCACCAAATCCAAAACCTTCTCGTACCTTTCAGCTCTTGCATCGGCAATCATGTCAATTGGGTTTGTTGCATCAACGCCTGGATACAAGCGCTCAATTTCTTTTCTGGTTTTAGCGGATAATGCTGCAAGTTTTAAGCCGTTCTTTGCCACTGCGTCTGCTGCGAGGATTGCTGGTCCGCCAACATTACTTACTATTGCAACGTTGTCCCCGCGCATTGGCGGTTGTTTTGAAAGGGCGATTGCTGCGTCCATAAGCTCTTCCACGTTCTCCATCCTTATTATTTCAGCTTTTTTAAGTGCGGCATTGAAAATTTCGTCTGAGCCAGCTATTGAAGCTGTGTGAGATTTTGCCCTGTGTGCGGATTCTTCTGTTATTCCGCCCTTCAAGACTAGAATTGGCTTTTTCTTGACGGTTCTTTTGGCTTCTTCTATGAAGGCTCTCCCGTTTTTTATTCCCTCCATGTATAGACATATGACCTTTGTCTCTTTGTCTGCGCTTAGATACCTAATCAAGTCAACGTCGTCAACGTCTATTTTGTCTCCCACAAAGGCGAATTTGCTTATACCAACACCGTAGAAACAAGCCCAGTCTAGTAGGCATGCGCCGACTCCGCCGCTCTGCGAGATAACGGCTATTTTGCCCTTTTTTGGCATAAG
>JBNAWC010000025.1:0-15667 GCA_049700035.1 Candidatus Bathyarchaeales archaeon | reverse complement strand
ACTTGTCATAACAAACGCTGCATCATCCACCCAGTCAAAAAGCATGTAATGTAAACCCGTGTATGGAAGCATAACGCCAACGTTGTGCAGTCCGGGGGCAACGAGCTCCGAGAGATAGTATGCGCCGCTTTTCTTCAGTAAAACTATTGGGCGAATGTAAGAAGTTAGAAGTTCAGCCTCTTTTTCGCTCACTTCGGCAAAAGTTTTTGTAGCCTCTAGGCTTCTAGCCATTATCGCGAATGGTTTTTGGCTTCTATGCTTAACTTTTCTAAGCCTTTCTAGAGGCTCTTCTTTGACAGTTGATGTTGCAACGTGGAAGCCTCCATAACCTTTGATGGCGACTATGAAGCCTTCTGAAACGAGTTTTCCAGCCTCTCTTATTGGGTCTCTTTCCTCCACTATTTCGCCTTTAGCTGTTGTCAAATACACTTTTGGTCCACATTTTGGACAAGCCACTGTTTGGGCGTGAAAGCGCCTGTTTAATGGGTCTTTGTATTCTTTTTGGCAGAAGCTGCACATTTGGAAGTCGCGCATTGTTGTGTTTTCGCGGTCATATGGAAGCCTTTCAATAATTGTGTATCTTGGACCACAGTCAGTGCATGTGATGAAAAAGTAGTCGTGTCGCGGGTCTGCTGGGTTTCGCAGTTCTTTTAGGCATTCGTCGCATATTGCTATGTCTGGCGGAATAACAGAGCCAGAAAGCTCCACTTCTTCGGAGCTTTTGTAAATCGTGAAGTTTTCATACTCGTCTGCACCCTCCAACCTTTTAACTACGACGTCGTGGATTCTCGCCAGAGGCGGCTTTTTCTCCCTTAAATCCCGCATAAAAGCCTCTATACCTTCTTCTGAGCCTTCTAGGAGTATCTCCACTCCAGCGTCGCCGCGGTTTCTAACGTACCCCTTCAAGCCATTTTTTACGGCTATTCTGTATATGAAGGGGCGAAAGCCAACACCTTGAACGATGCCTGTCACGTTAATTTTGACACGCACTTTAATCAGCTTTTTATTTAGTTTAAGGAAAAACTCCACGCAATATATGTTTTGATGTGCTATATCCAACAAATAGTGACAAATTAGCCTTTTATGTACGCTCCACAGTTTGGGCATCTTTGTTCAGTTATTTTAACCAAAGTTCTGCAATAAGGACATGGAATTACAATAATTTCTCTTTCTTTTATGATAACTTCCTTCCCGTTCTTTCTCTCCTTTGGCGGAAGTGAACGAAGGTATTGTGTTAATTGATTGCACATATCTGTTGTGCTTTGGCATCTCACTGTGCAATATTCTGGGTAATCTTCTAAAAGAATAGTTATATTCTCTTTTTTTAAGAAGCCCGTTTTCTTAACACCGTCCATTCGATTTGCTAAAAGTGAAACGCTAAAACCGTGTTCTTCAAGCCATGTCTTTATCAGTGGTACTAAGTCGTACATCGTGTAGTTTCTTACGAGCAGAGAGGACAAAGAAATCACTGATTGTTTTCTTGTCTCATATACTTTAGTTTGAAATGATTAACTATTGGTTTCAAACTAGCCCTTACTAGAGCTCTCATGCGCTCATTGCAAGAAATGATGTGTGCAATAGGTGGACTTATTGTGTAGTACAGTTTGACTACATGCCTTCCAATAGTGTTTGGTTCCAATTCTTTATCTCTGAATTCCCTTAGCAGGTCAATTTCAAAAGCCATGGGCGTTCCATAAGCGGCTGTAGCTATAAAACAAGCTCCTGCGCACTTTTGGCAATAAACTTTATCGCCTTTTAGCTTGGCGCATTCGCTGCAGACATATTTTCCGCATTTTACGCATTTGCCAGCCATTTGGCTAACTGGTTTCTTTTTGCCGCAGACATCACAAATATATTGAGGTTCACTAACTATTGGACCTTCTCTAAACATAATTATTGCGCGCGCGCATGTCTTGAGTTTAACTTATATTTTTTTGGAAAAATATTTTTAATTCAAAGCTAGTAATAAGCATCAAAAGCTGGGTTTAAAGTGATTGAGGAAAAGAGGCATGTAGGTAAGTGTTTCGATTGCGAAGGCACCACGAAGCTTGTTGAGTTAGATGTTAAAAAGGGAACAAAGATTATGCGCTGCCAAGTTTGCGGCTTATTCCACTTCTACCAGAAAGATTTACTGGGTAGATGGAAACTACTAAAAGTTTCAAAAAGCAGCGGTTTCGAACAAACGAAATAGACAGTTATTGCGTAGTCTTCTCTGCTGCTTTTGCGCGCTCCTCTTCTTGAAGTACTCTCCGCAGTACTTTGCCGACCAGCGTCATTGGCAACTCATTTCTGAACTCTAATTCTCTTATAGCCTTATATGGCGCCACTTTCTCGTTCACAAAGTCCATAAGCTCTTTTTCCGTTGCAGTCGTTCCCTCCTTCAGCACTACAAAGGCCTTTGGAATTTCGCCAGCCACTGGGTCGGGCTTGCCCACAACAGCGCATAGCTTGACGGCTGGATGCTCATAAAGCACGTCTTCAAGTTCTCTTGGGTAGACGCTGTAGCCCTTATACTTGATTAGGTCTTTCTTGCGGTCTGTAATGTAAAAGTAGCCATCCTCGTCCATCTTTCCAATATCGCCAGTGTAAAGCCAACCGTTCCGCAGAACATCCGCTGTTTCTTCTGGCATCTTCCAATAACCCTTCATAACTTGTGGACCCTTAACGACTAATTCTCCAATATCTCCTGGCGCCAGTTCTTTTTCGCCCGTCTCCACATCCACAATCTTTGCATCTGTGTCTGGCCACGGTATGCCAATCGAGCCTATCTTAACGGTTTTTAATGTTTTGTCCAGTGGGTTACAGTGTGTTACTGGAGACGCCTCTGTAAGACCATATCCCTCAACGAGCACGCCGCCAGTTAATTCCATAAACTTCTTCTGCACTTCTGGTGGCAGCGGCGCGGAACCCGAAATGCAGTAGCGCACTGATTTGCAGTCGTATTTGCCTAGGTCTGGGTGTGCAAGAAGCATCGAATACATTGTTGGTGCTCCACAGAAGACTGTAACCCTGTATTTTTGTATAGCCTCCAGCGTGCTTGCTGGGTCGAAGCGTGGAAGCAAAACTATTTTTCCAGCTAAGTGTATGGGTGCGTTCATGCCTGTTGTCATTCCGTAAATGTGGAAGAGTGGCAAAACAGCAAGGAAGACCTCGTTTCCTTCCTGGGCATCCTTGAACCAGGCTTTGCACATTATGGCGTTTGAGACGAGGTTCATGTGTGTTAGCATTGCACCTTTCGAGGTTCCAGTTGTTCCGCCCGTGTACTGGAACGCCACCAAATCCTCTTTTGGATTTATGTTTACGCTTGGCGGTTTCGCCTCATACTTGTTTACGAGTTCTTTGAAGAAGTAAACGTTTGCTTTACGTTCAACCTTATGTGAGGGAATTTTTCCAAGAAGCGAGCCTAAAAAGGCTTTGGCTGAAGGCATGTAATCCTTAAGTCCAGTTACGATTACGTTTTTTAGCTTTGTTTTTGCCAAAACTTTTTCAATTATCGGGTAGAGCATATCCAGAACAACGATTGTTTCAGCTTCCGAATCATTGAGTTGATGTTCCACTTCACGCTCCTTGTAAAGCGGACTCACCGCGGTTACGATTGCCCCAGTTTTTATTGCACCATAATAGGCAATCACAAACTGTGGAACATTTGGTAGTAAAATAGCCACCTTGTCGCCTTTCCTAACTCCCAAATTATTTAATGCAGCTGCAAATTTGTCTGTGAGCAAATCCAGCTCTTTATAGGTTATTTTGTTGTCAAAGTAAACGAGCGCAACATTGTCTGGGTACTTTTCAGCGCTTTTCCTCAAAAATTCGAAAAGCGGAATTTCGGGATAATCAATGTGCAGTGGAATTCCTTCGGGCCAAACCTTCAACCAAGGTTTTTCCAAAGGCTTTTCAACTTCTTTCACTTTCTCCTGCTTCTTTCTTGGAGACATAAACCGTTTCAACCCTATTTTTAAATATAGCAATTGAAGGTTGTAATAATACTTTCCATGGATGGACACGCTTGAAAACAGAAAACGTGTGGATAAAATGCGAAGAAGTAAGGCTTTATGGTGAAATTTATATTCCAAAAAATGTTCCCGCGCCAGCGCTTCTAATATGCCATGGGATGAACGCTCAAGGCTTTCACTTGCTGAAAATTTATTCCGAACTGGCAAAGAGAGCATGCGAAAGCGGTTTTGTTTCCTTGCTTTTTGATTTTAGAGGAGTTGGTAAAAGCAGCGGAAAATTTGATTATGGTTTTGGTGAACAAGAAGATGTTAGATGCATGTTAAATTATTTAGCTTCAAGACCAGAGGTTAATCCAAACAAGATTTTTGTCGTTGGCCACAGTTTAGGCGGTGTCGTTTCAATCTACGCCATTAGAAATGATAAACGTGTTAGAGGACTTGTCCTATGGTCAACACCAAAAAATCACAATTACAGCGTTAAAAAATTCATTGCAAACACTCGGGAGATGCTTGGATTATGCGTTTTCATGCTTCTCACGTGGATTGACAAACTTTTTGACGTTACAAAACTGTACAAGCTGGAAGTTTACGGGATAAAACTGCGTCCAAAGGATGTTAGAGAAAAACTCATGAAATTAAACGAATGCGAAGGCGTCTCAAAACTTAATGGTATGCCATTGCTAATCGTGGTCGGCGACAAAGACCAAATAGTTGGCATAGAGGAGGCGCAAGCGATATTTGAAGCTGCAAACGGGCCAAAAAATTTGGTTGTTATAGAATCTGCTGATCACATTTACAAGGGAAGGGAAGAGGAACTTGTCTGCAAAACAATTGATTGGATAAAGGCAGTGTTAGAAAAAATTTGAAGGTTGTTTTAGCCTTCTATGGTGGGACAAACTCGTATGTTAGGTTTCCTTCTGGCGTAACTTTAGCCGTAAGCTTAACTTTCATGCCCACCTTAACTTGTGAAAGCTTGAACCCAGTAAGCCAAGCGAGCACTCTAACGCCTTCCTTAAGCCTCCCAATTGCCACGGTGTAGGGTTTGTTTTGTTGGAATGATGTTGGTCTAACAACTACATGCGTGAAAGTTTCGATTTCCGCTTCGCTGCTTAGCTCTATCCATTCCATGTTTGATGTTAGACATTCTTGGCAGTCTGCTGCTGGCGGAAAATACATTTTTCCGCATTTGGCGCATTTTGTTGCGTAAACTTTTCCTTCCTTCAAGCCTTCCCAAAATTTCAGTGTCTTGCTTATTGGTATGTCTTGCACTATTTTAATTTCTCTCGATTTTATTGATGGCATAGCCGACATGCTCTTACCTCCTCAAAATTGCTACATAACAGTAGTGTCCAGTTCCGCCGACGTTATGCGCCAGTCCAATGTAGTTTTTCAGTGGGATCTGCCTACCCTTTTCAACGGCTTCTTCCCTAAGCTGTTTCGTAACTTCGTATATCATTGAGCATCCAGTTGTGCCTATTGGATGGCCTTTTGCCTTTAAGCCTCCGTCCATGTTTACCGGGATTCTTCCGCCGATTTCTGTTTGTCCTTCGCGGATTAGTTTTGCTCCTTCGCCCTTGCTGCAAAAGCCAAGGTCTTCGTAAGCCATTATTTCAGCTATTGTAAAACAATCGTGAACCACTGCAAAGTCAATCTGGTTAGGAGTTACGTCGGCGTTCTTGTATGCCATCTTTGCGGCGTGGACGCTTGCTTCTAAACCAACATAGTCTAATCTTCTGCTTAGGTTTGCCGTCCCAGAAGAATAGCCTATTCCAGCGACCCAAACTGGTGTGTCAACGCCCAACTGCCTAACCTTCTCTTCTGAAGCGAGAATCACCGCCGCTGAGCCATCAGTCATTGGACAGCAATCAAAAAGTTTGAGCGGCGAGGCGATAACCATTGACGATAGCACGTCGTCAACCGTGATTCGATTCTGCAAGTGTGCAAGCGGGTTCATAGAAGCATACTTGTGATTTTTGACGGCGACTAAAGCCAAGTCCTCCTCTGTTGTCCCAAACTTTGCCATGTGCGCCGTAGCGTGTAAAGCATAATAAGCGGGAAAAGTCAACCCAAAATTGTGAAACTCCCAAAGATAATAGCCAGCCCTCCCAATCCACTCCATAGCTGTAGGCGTATCGATTTCGCGCATTTTTTCAACGCCCAAAGCCATGGCAATTTCTGCTTGACCGCTGGCAACAGCCGAATAAGCCGTGAAAAAGGCGGCGCTGCCGCTTGCGCAGGCTGCTTCGCATCGAACCAAGCCGGCTTTTGTTAAACCGCAATATTCTGCGGTGACGACTGCTGGGAGGAGTTCCTCATACCATGCGCCAGCGCCTGTGGAGCCTAGGGCTACAAGTTCTATGTCTTTGGCGGTTATTCCCGCGTCTTCAAGTGATGGCTTGACGGCTTCAAATGCTAGTTCGGCAACATTTACGTCGTTTCTTACTCCAAACTTTGAGTTTCCAACTCCTATAACTGCAACTTTTCTCATATCAATACCCCATTCAATTATGTAAACTTCATTTTGGATGTAAAAAATGGAGAAAAGGATGGGTTAATGCTCTCATTTGCCTTTGAATTCAGCCTTGCGCCTCGACATGAACGCTTCTACGCCTTCTTTCAAGTCTTCAGTTGAAAACGCTAAGCCCATAAGCCCAGATTCTAGACGCAAGCCAACCTCCAATGGCACTTGTGTTCCAAAGTTTAAGGCGTGTTTCGCGTATTTCATCGCTATCGGCGGTCCTTCTGCAAGCTTGTTCGCCAAGGCTCTAACTTCATCTTTTAGCTTGTCAAAGTGTACGACTTTGTGGACTAACCCCATTTTTAGGGCTTCTTCTGACTTGACACGTGTGCCAAGCATAACCATTTCTTTTGCCTTGGCTAAACCCACAATTCTAACAAGCCTCTGTGTTCCGCCCCATCCTGGAATTAAGCCTAACGCTATTTCTGGGCTTCCAAGTTCTGCGTGTTCGGCCGCCACCCTGAAGTCGCATGCTAATGCCAGTTCTAGTCCTCCGCCTAGGGCGAAGCCGTTTATTGCCGCTATAACTGGTTTCGACATTTCCTCTATTTTTCCAAAGATTTTCTGTCCAAACCTTGAGAATTCCTCTGCTTTCGCTGGCGTCGCCTTAGGAAACATCGTTACGTCTGCGCCTGCGCTGAACGCTCTGTCGCCGTCGCCTGTTATTACGACGCATTTGACTGATGGGTCTTTTTCTGCAGTTTCTAGTACGTCGCCGAGTTCTTCGAGCATGACGTCGTTGAAGGCGTTAAGCCTATGCGCCCTGTTGAGTATTATCCATAGTACGCTTTGTTCCCTTTCCACTTTTATTGTTTCATATGCTTTGCTCATATTTTCACCCGCACACATTTTGGTGCACACAATTATTATCATTTTTCATAGTTCTAGAATTTCCGCAGCAGATACTTCAGTACTGTTAGTTTCTGAATTTCGCTTGTTCCCTCGTAGATTTCGGTTATTTTTGCATCTCTGTGATACCGCTCAACGCGGTAATCGCCCAAGTATCCATAGCCACCAAGCGTTTGTATCGCAAAATCGGTTACTTCCATTGCCACGCGGCTGGCGTAATGCTTTGCCATGGCTGTTGCCATCGGGTCCATTTTTCCAGCTTCTATGAGCCATGCTGCCCTGTATGTTAGCCATCTTGCTGCCTCTATTTTTGTCATGGCTTCTGCTAGTCCACAGCCTATAAGCTCATGTTGTAGTATTGGTTGTCCGAAGGCTTCTCTTTGTTTTGCGTATTTGAATGCTATTTCCCATGCTCCTTGCGCCATTCCAACTGCTTGGGCTGCTACGCCTACTCTTGTTTTGTCGAAGAACTCCATTGAATAATAGAATCCCCTGTTTAGTTCGCCTATTATGTTTGCGTCTGTCACTTTAACGTTGTCAAATTTCACTTCTCCTGTTATGGAGCATCTGATTCCCATCTTGTTGTGGAGTTTTGTTGTTTCTAGTCCAGGTGTGTCTTTGTCCACCACGAACAGTGTTTCGCCTCTGTATGTTGGTCTAACTTTGGTGTCTGTTTGTGTTAGGACGACTATGAAGTCGGCGATTGTTGCGTTTGTTATGAATGTTTTTGTTCCGTTTATCCACCATTCGTTTCCATATTTTGTGGCTGTGGTTTCCATGCGTGTTATGTCGCTTCCGCTGACGTTTGGTTCTGTGAACGCTGCTGCAGATATAAAGTCGCCCTTACAAATTGGCGGTAGATACTTTTCTTTCTGCTCCTTTGTTCCATGGGCTAGTATCAGTTCGCTTCCGAAGTTTCCACTTGAAACGGCTACGCCCAATGATGAGTCTGCTCTGCACATTTCTTCGATGACGAGGCATGTTTCTAGAAGCCCGTAGCCTTGTCCTCCGTACTCTTCTGGGAAGAACATGCTTGTAAAGCCTAACTGCGCCGCTTTCTTGTATATTTCTAACGGGAACTCTTCTTTTTTGTCAAGTTCTAGGGCTAGTTCTGGTTTGAACTCTTTTTGGCAGAACTCCCTAACAGCGTTCAAAATTCCAATCTGTTCTTCTGTCAACTCGAACTTCAATGGTAGAACCCCCTTCCAGCTTTTTTACCCGTCCAGCCCTTGCTGACGTAATCTTCAAGCAATGGGCATGGCTTATACATTTCCATGTTGTATTTTGCGTATAGCTCTTTTAACTTGCCAACTATGACGTCTAGGCCGATTCTGTCAGCGTATTCGCATGGTCCTGAAGGCCAGTATGTGCCGAGTTTCATTCCAGTGTCTATGTCTTCTGGGTTTGCTGCGTCGTCGTGGATTAGCCATGCTGCTTCGTTTGCTGCTACTGCCCATGACCTTTCCACGTCGTATTCTTCGAGCAGGTTGAATGGTATGCGTGGTCTTCCCTTTGTCCAGTCGTAGAAGCCTACACCTGTTTTTTGTCCGAATTTACGTTCTTTTATCAGTGGTTCTATTACTTCTGTGCATGGTTTCATTCTTTCGCCGTAAGCCTCATACAATATTTTTCCAACTTCATAAGCTATGTCGAGTCCGACAAAGTCTGCGAGTTCAAACCATCCCATTGGAAAACCACCCGTATATTTTACCGAAGCGTCTATTCCCTCCTTTGTTGTTTCTCCTCTGTGATATGCCCAAAACGCCTCATTGAAGACTGCGCATATTATTCTGTTTACTATGAAGCCTCTAACGTCCTTGCGCACTGTTACTGGCGTTTTTCCAAGTTTTTTGGCGAGTTCGACGAGCGTGTTTAGTGTCTCTTGGCTTGTTTCTTCGCCCTTTATCACTTCCACCAGAGCCATCAACTGTGGCGGGTTGAAGAAGTGCATTCCAGCAACTTTGTCTGGGCGTTTTGTGGCTCTTCCCATCTCCGTTATGCTAAGCGTTGAAGTGTTTGAGGCTAGAATTGCGTGTGGCGGCGCGTAAGAGTCAAGTGTCGCGAAAACTTTCTTTTTTAAGTCCATGTTTTCTGGAACTGCCTCTATTGCTAGGTCTATGTCCTTTGCGGCTTGCTCATAACTTGTTGTTGTGCTTATTCTGGCTAGCGTGGCGTCAGCGTCTTCCCTTCTAATTCTTTTCTTTTCAACAAACTTTTCTAGGCTCCACTTGATTTTTTCCATACCTTTCTGGAGAAATTCTTCACTTATGTCAACCATCGTGACTGTATATCCAGTCATTGCGAGAAGTTGCGCGATTCCGTGTCCCATCGCCCCAGAACCGATAACAGTCGCTTTTTGAATCTTTCCAACAGACAAAATATTTCCTCCTTTTTGCGAATAATAGAATAACGTTGAAAGTGTATAAAAGCTTTGAAATGATGCGTAAATTATGGGTTAAAAGAGAAAAAGGCGAAGTTTTGGTTATGCTTGTTTTTGTAGGAAGTTTAATATTGTGAGTTTTTGAACTTCTGTTGTTCCTTCGTAGATTTCTGTTATCTTAGCGCAGCGGTGGAAACGTTCCACATGATAGTCTTCTAGATATCCGTATCCGCCGAGAATCTGTATGGCGTCGTCTGTGACCTCCATTGCCACGCGGCTTGCGTAGGCTTTAGCCATAGATGTTGCTGCTGGGTTCGGCTTTTCTTTGTCGTAAAGCCAAGCTGCCTTGTACGTCATTAGACGCGCCGCCTCGATTTTAATTGCCATTTCAGCCAGCTTAAATGACACGCCTTGAAAGTTTATTATTGGTTGACCAAACTGTTTTCGCGTTTTCGCATAGTTTAATGCGCGTTCAAATGCTCCTTGCGCCATGCCTACTGCTTGGGCTGCAACCGTTATGCGTGTCCCATCAAAAAGCTCTAGAGCATAATAGAAGCCCTTGTTTAATTCGCCTACAAGGTTTGTTTCTGGCACCCTTAAGTCGCTAAGGGCAAGTGAGCCAGTGACGCATGGTTTTATGCCCATTTTTCCATGCAGTTTTGTTGCGTCTAGTCCTGGCATGCCTTTTTCTGCTAGGAATAGGCTTTGTCCGCGGTGTGGTGGTTGTGCGTTTGGGTCTGTTTGGCATAGTATTATGAATGTGTCTGCTATTGGCGCGTTTGTTATGAACTGCTTGTCACCGTTTATTATCCATTCATTTCCGCTTTTCACGGCTGTCGTGTTCATGCGTGTTATGTCGCTTCCATGCTCTGGCTCTGTGAAGGCTGCAGCAGCTATTTTTTCGCCCTTAGCCAACGGCGGAATATACTTTTCCTTTTGCTGTTCTGTGCCATGTTTCAGCAGCACGTCTGGAACCATGAGGTTGCCCAGGGACACTGCAACGCCTAAGCCTGGGTCTACACGGCAAAATTCTTCTACGACTATGCATTCTTCTAGTACGCCGTAGCCTTGTCCGCCGTATTCTTGTGGGATGCGCATGCTTGTGAATCCTAGTTGGGCAGCCTTCTTGTAAAGTGCCATTGGAAACTCCTCTTTTTGGTCATACTCCAAAGCGAGTTCTGGTGTGAACTCTTTTTCTGCGAATTCGCGTGCTGCCTTCTTTATTTCAAGCTGTTCTGCTGTTAGTTTAAATTCCATTTTGGCTTTTTCCTCCATTTCAGTGATTTTATGCCTTTGGTCCTTTTAGCTCTGCTATCTTATTCTTAAGCGCTGGCACAACCTTGAACAAGTCGTCAACCACGCCGTAGTCTGAAAAGTTAAATATTGGCGCGTTTGGGTCTTTGTTTATCGCTATGATTAGGTCGGAGTTTTTCATTCCCAGCACGTGTTGGAAGGCGCCACTTATGCCAACTGCAATGTAAAGTTTCGGCTTTACTGTTTTTCCTGAACTGCCAACTTGGCGGTCGCTTGGAAGCCAACCTTTATCCACAACTGGTCTGGAACACGCTAGAACAGCGCCTAACGTTTTTGCAAATTCCTCCATCAATGGCATGTTCGCCTGGTCTTTTATGCCCCTTCCTATGCCAACAAGTTTTTCTGCTGCTGTTATGTCCACTCCGCCTGGCGGAGGCAAAACGTATTCTATGAAGCGTTTTGTTGTTATTTCCTCTGCTAGTGGCGACGGTTTTTCTATTATTTCGCCGTTTAATGGAGGTTCTGGCTTTTTGGCTGTGAAGGCTGCTTGGCGCACAGTAACCATGTAACTATCTGCTTTCTTAAGCGAAGCATTAGCGTTGACTTTTCCGCCGTACATCTGCCTAGTCACCGTCAGGGTTTCGCCTTCAAAGGATAGGTCTATGCAGTCTGTTGCGAGTGGAATGCCTAACGCAGCGGCGAGTCTTGGGGCGAGTTCCAAGCCGCATGACGTGTTTCCAATCATTGTTAATAGTGGCTTTTCTTCTTTGATTAGGGTTGAGAGCACTTTCTGGTAAGCTTCTGAATTAAAGTTTTCAAGCTTGGCATCTTCAATGACTAAAACTTTTTTGGCGTATTCAGACAGTGCTTTCGCCTTTTCCTTAATGTCCTTACCGAGTATAACTGCTGTTAGTTCGACGTTTGTCTTTTCAGCTATTTCTCTGCCCTTCGTAAGCATCTCGTATGTTATGTCTCGGATTTGCCCTTGCCTATGCTCGGCTAAAACGAATATTCCTGCCATTTATATCAGCCCCCTTGCCTTGAGGATTTCAACAATTTTCGCTGCAACTTCGTCTGGGCTTCCCTTGAGGAATTCCGCTTGTTTCTCGACTGGCGGCACGTAAAGCCTTTCTATTCTAAGCCATGAACCTGCTTCGCCAACATCTGCTTCGCTTAGTCCAGTTTCAGCCAAACTCATGACTTTTATCTGCTTCTGCATCGCCTTCCTTATGCCCATTATCGAAACATAACGTGGCTCATTTATGCCCGTTTGAACCGCAAAAAGCGCTGGAAGCTTAACCTCAACAACTTCTTCCAATCCGCCTTCAAGTTCACGGTTAACCCGCGCGGTTCCAGTGCCCAACTCGATTTTTTTGACAAGTGTTGCGTGTGGTATTCCAAGCATTTCCGCCAATATTGGACCAACCATCGAGTAACCGTCGTCTCCAGCTTGAAAACCAGTCAAAATCAAGTCGTAATGTAGGTTTTTGATTATACTGTGTAGGATTTTTGCGGTTGCGTATCCGTCTGATCCCTCAAATTTCGGGTCTGAAACGCGTATGGCTTTGTCTGCTCCGCGGGCTAGACACTTGCGTAGTGTGCTGTCTGAATCTTCTGCGCCTATGGTTATGGCTGTTACTGTTCCGCCTAGTTTCTCTTTTATGCGCACTGCCTCTTCAAGCGCGTAATCGTCCCACTCGTTGATGTCAAAGACCAATCCAGTTTTTTCTATTGTTTTTCCACTTGGGTGGATTTTTAGTTCCGCCTCTGCCGTTTCTGGAACATGCTTAACACAAACAATTATGTCCAAAGTTTTTCCCTCTCAAATTGTGAAAAGGTGATAGCAAACTGTTTTCATATAACTTTTGCTTGTTTTCGCTATTTTTCAAACATTAACTTATGAAAATCTAGAGGGGGTATCTAATTTAGCAGTCTCGGGACGCCTAAATTTTCAACTGCTGCTTTATGTTGTTTCTTTTTTCCTCCGCGAGCGGTCCAAACTTCTTTATTCTGTCCGTGAACATCGTGAAAAGCTCTGCTGCTTTCTTGTAAACTGGAAGCGGAACATAACTGTAGCGTAAACGCATTGATTCCACGCCATATTTGGCTATGTCCCTTCCCATGTCAATCATGCGTTTCTTCGTGAACTTCTCGTCAATTTCCTCCGAGCCCTCAATTACTAGAATGCCGTCTGCGCCATAAGCAAAAGCGTAAAGAATGTGTTTTAATCCCAGTATAGCTGTTGATGGCACGGCAACTATTCGCACGTTCTCTGGATAATTCGTTCTATCCAATCCCAAAAAGTCTATTCCAGTATAGCCAACATTCTTATCAACGAAGGCGATTATTCGCACTTCGCCAGCCTGTTTTTCCGCGAGAACACCTCTCAAAGTTGAGAGAATCTGCTTTGTCGTTGCATTCTTGAAGTCTATAGCCTCTTGTGGGCATACTGGTATGCATGCGCCACATCCGATGCACTGGAAGGGGTCTATTTTCGCTTTGCCTTCAACCATTGTTATGGCGTTTACTGGGCAGATTGGCACGCATGCTTGACAGCCATTACATAAGTCTGTAATAACGTAGGCTTTTTCTGGGCTTGTGGTGACGTATTCGCTTTTTAGGAAAAGTGCTGCTCTTGCCGCTGCGCCCAAACCGTCTGAAACCGTGTCTCTAACGTCTTTTGGACTTAGGGTGCATCCGCAAGCAAAAATTCCAGTAACAAGCGAATCAACTGGGTCAAGTTTCGGATGCTTTTCTGTTATGAAACCGTCTTCGCCTATTGCCACCTTCATTTTTTCAGCTAGTTCCTTAAGTCCCGCTGGTGGAACCATGGGCGTAGCCAAAGCGACCATGTCATACTCGTCTTCGCGCATTTCGCCAGTTAACGTGTCTTCAGCCAAAACCACGAGTTTGCCATTGGCGTTGTTCTTGTAGATTTCCGCTACTTTGCCTTTGATGAAGACGACGCCTGCTTCTTGGTCTCGCCAGTACAAATCTTCATAGCCTTTTCCTGTTGCTCTAATGTCTATGTAGTAGATGGTTACATCTATTCCAAGCATTTTCTTAAGCACAAAAGCCTGTTTAAGCGAGTACATGCAGCAGATGCGACTACAATATGGGATGTAGTTTTTGTCGCGTGAGCCAGCGCATAGGACAATCGCCATTTTTCTAACGTCGCTTCCGTCAGCCCTCTTAACGAATCCGCCAGTGGGTCCAGTTGCTGATGTTAGCCTCTCCAACTCCATCATTGTTATTACGTCTTTATATGTGCCATAACCGTAAATCTCCAGTTTCTGCGCATCGTAAAGTTGATATCCCGTAGCCAAAATTATTGCGCCTACGTTTAGCTCCACAACCTTGCCCGCGTCATCTATGTTTATTGCTTTTGCTGGGCAGAGCTGCTCGCATTTTCGGCACTTGTTGCAAGCATTAAAATCTATGGCGTAAGCTGATGGAACTGCCTGTGGAAACTCTATGTATGCGGCTTTTCTCTGCATCAAACCTTCGTTAAATTCGTCTGGAACAGTTACTGGGCAGACTTTGGCGCACACGCCGCAGCTCCTGCACTTTTCTACGTCTACGCCTCTGGGTTTCATGAAAACCTTAACCTTGTAATTGCCTGGTCTTCCGCTTACCTCTTGTACTTCCGCATACGTCAGCAAGTTCACGTTTGGGTTTCTTCCAACCTCAGCCATCCTCGGCGTCAAAATACATTGAGCGCAATCTAATGTTGGAAAAACTTTGGTGAGTTTTGCCATGTTGCCGCCTATACTTGGCTTCCGCTCCACGAGGTACACTTTATAACCTAAATATCCAAGCTCAAGCGCGGCTGTTATGCCCGCGATACCGCCGCCGACTATTAGGATTTCTCTTGAGCCTTTTTCGCTTATTGTTTCTAACGGTTCAAGCTCAAAGCTTCGTTCATAACCGCCTCGGATTAGGCTTATTGCTTTTCTTGTGGCTTCCGCCGAAGCGTGTGGACCGTGAACCCATGAGCTTTGTTCACGGATGTTTACAAACTCGAGCATGTAGGGGTTTAGTCCAGCCCTTTCCAGAACGTTCTGAAATGTTGGTAAGTGCATGCGTGGCGTGCAGCTTGCAACCACAACGCGGTCAAGATTGTTCTTTTTTATGGCTTCGATTATCATTTCTTGGGCTGGCTTCGAACATGAATACTTGTGCTGTTTTGCGACGACGACGCCCTCCCAGTTTTTAACTGCATCAACAACTGCTTTAACGTCCACCACATCGCCTATGTTTCCTCCGCACTCGCAAACAAAAATGCCGATTCTCGGCGTTTTCTTCTCCATGAATGTAATCTCCATTCTCTGATGGTATGTTTTGACTCATAGAAGGGAAAACACTTATTAAAAATCTTACTCCCAAAAATCAGTCAAAGTGACATCTAAAATGAACGTTCAAGAACTCATCCAAAAACACAAGCTTCTCGAATGCATACAATGCGGAATGTGCACGGGAAGCTGCCCAGTAGCGAAAAAGGCTAACTTAAACATTAGGCGTTACATGCGTGAAGTTTCCGCGTTAGGGAGGTTAACAATTCATCCGCAAAATGAGTTATGGAGTTGCACGACATGCTCCACATGCGGAGTCCGCTGCCCAAAAGACTTGAATCCATACGAGTTCCTAATCGACATTAGGAGCATGGCTGTTGAAGAGGGTCAGATAGCGCCAACAATTCGCGACGCTTTGGAA
>JBNAWC010000024.1:0-16339 GCA_049700035.1 Candidatus Bathyarchaeales archaeon | reverse complement strand
CACCAGAAAAGAATGGCGCAAAAAGGGTGAGTATGCAGAAACATTTTATATTGCCGTTCAACGCCTTATACGATTAGAAGGTGGATGTGAAAGAGTTTGACTGAATTGGAAGATAAGGTGCGAGAGGCTGTCGGAAAAATAATCGACCCAGAAACTGGTCTGAGCTTCGCGAAAATGCACATGATAACAAACGTGAAGGAGGAAGAACCTGGCGTCGTTAAAGTTGACTTTATACCTTCAAGTCCATTCTGCCCAATAGCCTTCAAGCTTGCCGCAGACGTTAAAAACGCCGCGCAGAGCGTCGCGGGCGTAAAAAAGGCGTTGGTTTATTGTCGCGGGCACATGATGGAACAGCAGATAAACGAGATGGTTAACAAGGAAACTTGACCGAGTTTTTGCTTGAGAGTCTACAATGAAAGTCAAAGGCGAACATGAAATTTATTGTTGCGGAGCAAGGGTGCAAATATCGGAGAAGGGCATAAAACTGCTTACACAGCCAACTGTTGAGTATTGTCCCCTACATGAAGCGCTTTATGGAACAAAGAAAATCAACGCGGAAGCGGTGCGCAAAACAATAGAAAAGAAGATTAGCGGCTACGGTTTTTGCTGCGAAAATAGGCTCTTAAACGCTGAACCGGTTGTGGCTTACGGGGCTTCCGAAATGATGCAAGTCTGGATTGAAAAGGCACTTATAGATTGCGCTGTAATTGTGTGTGAAGGGGCTGGAACAGTCATAACGTCAAATGGGAGGCTTGTGCAAGCCATAGGCGCAAGGTTAACTGGAATAATGCGCACTTCGCCTATAAAATCAACAATTGAGCGCATCGAAGCAGAGGGTGGGAAGGTTCTGGACGTAGGAAGTGCACGAATCAACCAAGTTGAAGGAGTGAAACAAGCCTTCAAAATGGGCTTTAGACGAATAGCAGTAACTGTTGCTGGTTTTCAAGCAGAAGCAATAAGCAAAATAAGGCGTTTCGAGGAAAGGGTAAAGGCTGATGTTCTCGTGTTTTCTGTATGCAACACCTGCGTGGACGATTCTGCCGTGTTGCACATAGCCAAGGCGGACATTGCATGTGCAAGCGCTTCGAAGATACTTCGAGAAAAAATTGCCACAAAAGCACTTATGCAACTCGGCGTAACCATACCAGTCTACGCGCTAACAGGAAAGGGGAAAAGGCTTGTCCTCGCGTATCTATCAGAATTCAGCGGAAAACTCGTCGTTTTCAAGACAAACAATTTGCCCTACAGCGTTGAAGGAAAAGGACCGAAGCTTAAGCTGCCAGATTTTAACCAATAGGTTTTTAAGCGACACATTGACTCTGTGATGGTTCTTTCGGTTGGCATGTTCATGGGTGACCATAGAATTGAGAAACTTGCAAAGCTTTCCGTTCAATACAGTGTTGCAGTTAAACCAAAAGAAAAAGTGCTTATAACGGGAAGCGTAGAAGCAGCGCCTCTAATAAACGCGTTGTACAAGGAGTGCTTGTTAAGCGACGCTTACCCAATGATTATGCCGCAACTTGAGACAGACTACATCTTCTACAAATATGCAAAGGAAGACCAGCTATCGCATGTTTCGCCCTTTGAGAAATTCCTAATTGAAAGTATTGATGTGCAAATAGGCGTTTTCTGCGAGCCAAACCCAAAGAGGCTTACAGGCATAGAGCCTTCAAAAATTCGGATGCGCGCAGCCTCGAGAAAAGAACTAATGGAAATACGAGTTAAGAGGGAGGCTGAAGGAAAATTCCGCTGGACACTTTTACCCTACCCAATAGCCGCCCAAGCGCAAGAGGCTGCAATAGCTCTGCCAGAATACGAGGACTTTGTTTATGGCAGCTGCCTCGTTGATAAGGAAGACCCTATCGCAGAATGGAGGCGCATACACGAGGAACAAGAAAGAATTTGCAACTTCCTAAACACTGTAAGCGAAATTCGTTTCGTTGGAGAAGACACAGACCTGAAAATGAATGTTAAGGGCAGAAGGTGGATAAACTGCAGCGGAGAAAAGAACATGCCAGACGGTGAAGTATTCACTGGACCTGTTGAAAATTCTGCGAACGGCACAATAAGGTTCACTTTTCCAGGAATTTACAGTGGCAGAGAAATCGAAGATGTAAGGCTAACATTCGAAAATGGCAGAGTTGTCAAGGCTTCAGCGTCTAAAGGCGAAGAATTCCTAAAGGAAATCTTGAAAATTGATGGTGCAGATCGTATAGGCGAAATCGCTATTGGAACAAACTATGCAATAACGCGGTTCACGAAGAACATGCTCTTCGACGAGAAGATGGGCGGAACAATACATTTGGCGCTTGGCAACGCCTACCCAGAGACTGGATGTTCAAATAGGTCTGCAATCCACTGGGACATCCTTAAGGACATGAAGAAGAACGGCGAAATCTACGCAGATGGCAAAATTTTCTATAAAAACGGCATCTTCCTAATATGAACAGCGCCATCCAAAATTTTAACCAAAAGCCTTAAGTGTTTAAGCCCGTTATTTTTGTCTGTTAATACTATATAGGTGTTGAAAGACTTGGCTGTTGAAAGCTTTTCGGGAAGTAGACAACCAGTAGACGTGAAAATAGCTGAATTAAGCCCCGCCTCAAGGGCAGTTAACGTAAAAGCAAAGGTCGTTTCAAAAAGTGATGTACGCAACATAACCGCTGGAAGAGACGGCGCGCCACATCGAGTCTGCGACGCTTTGATAGGCGACGAAACTGGATGCGTTTACCTAACGCTTTGGGATGACAACATCGAAAAAGTGCAAGAAGGCGATACGGTAAATATAGGCAATGGCTACGTTACGCTCTTTAAAGGCAACATGCGCCTAAACGTTGGAAAGTTTGGCACATTAGAAGTTGCAAAGGAAGCATTAGCCGTTGAAGTTAACACTGAGAATAACATGTCGAACAAGGTTTACGAGCAACAGAGACGTCCGTTTAGAGGGCGTGGAAGAAGAGACTTCGGCAGAAACGATAGAAGAGGCGGGTTCCGCAGAAGATACTAGGCAACACGCACGTTGCCATTATTTTTCACTCATTTTTGTTAGCTTACCGTTTATCGCCCTTTCAGCTGCGCCTTTGCCTCATTTAAATATTCCATAAAATCAAAGGCTTCTTTCTCTACGTATTCCAATTTAAGTTTACGGTATAAACTCTTAATGATGTCTCTTTCAACAGCCCTAGCCCCAACACCAAAAATCTTCTCTAAACACCTAACAAGAATTTGAGGGTTACTTGGAACATCATCTTTCGTAAAACCATAATAATGCCTAAGATGAAAATAGACAACTTCACGTCCGCTTTCCCCAAGCATAAGCAATCCTTCATCAACGGCTTCAACCAAAGCCTTTTCGAATGCTGCCATTCTCTGGTCCATGCACGCTTACCTCAGAACTCCTTCGCATGCACGTAAAAAGCGACTAGAAAGAGTAGATACGCAATTTGAAATAGAACATCTATCATGTGCCCGCTGTAGTATACGCCTTGTGTAGTTGCGTAGCTAAAGAGTATGTAGGCGAACGTGTTCACGGCTAGCGCTGCGTTGATTATAAGCCACGGTTTTCCAAGTTTTCCCTTCCAAAAAATAATGAGTCCTAGATGGGCTACTGAAAATAGGGATAGGTCAAGCAGTGGATAAGCAATGTTCAAAGCTGTCGTGACAAGGTCATCTCCCGCCTCCAAAACTGGTATGAACAATGCAAATGCAACAAAAATTGTTAGGGTAAATGTAGCGGCTAAGGATAAAGCCAACGTTTTCCTGGTTAAAGCTCCGCCAAAAAGTTTAACATAGGAGCATAATGCGGCAAAGAAGGGAATGTAACCAGCCAACCAAAAGACATCTGCAACTGATGGATAAGGAAGCTCAACGCCCATAATCAGCGTGTAGCCAGCCCAAACTGCTTCGCCAACAAACCAAAGAAACAAACCGCATGTGAAATAGAGCCAAATTGCCGAAAACCTGTCCGAAATTTTACGCCAATACCTCTCTAGAGAAACGCCCGAAACTATAACTGCAGCGCCAGCAATAAGCGGCGGAAAAGCATTAGAAAAGAAGGCAATGAAATCTGGGTAATATCCTTGAAGTGCGTAAAGCGCAACCAACCCAATTATCGTTATTAGGCTTACTTTGTAAATTTTCAGCACTCAAACATCCCTTCGAAGAGCTTTTTACGCACTTTTCGCCGCACTTTGTTTACACTGGGCGTTCGTAACTTTCGCACTTGTCCAAAATACGAGTTTCTGGCTCTAAATATCACTTATGAAAGAGTGATATGAATTACTAAAATTTGTTACTCGGAATTTGACTTCAAACAGACAGATTAGTTGAATGCTTCCTCAAAAATTCACCGTAACCCTTAAAGCTCTAATACACAAAACAACAACATCCCACAAAAGGAGAAGATTACAATGTGCCCAGCTAAAAAAGAGGAAAGAAAACCAACGGTGGAAGAACTTCTGGCAAAAGCAAAAAAGCCTTCACAACTGGCTCCACCGATGCACAAGTTTTACGAAGGAAAAGTTCAAGTTATGCCAAAATGCGCCATAACAAGCCCAGCTGACTTCGCAATATGGTACACGCCAGGCGTTGCCGCGCCATGTAAAGAAATCCAAGCGAACCCAGACAAGTCCTTCGAATTAACAAACAGATGGAATTACGTGGCAGTTGTCTCCGACGGCACACGCGTTTTAGGTTTAGGCGACATAGGACCAGAAGCAGCCATGCCAGTTATGGAGGGAAAAGCCCTACTTTTCAAGTATCTGGGTGGTGTGGATGGCTTTCCAATATGCCTAAAAACAAAAGACCCAGAAGAAATAATCCGCGCATGCGAACTCATTGAACCCTCATTTGGCGGAATAAACCTAGAAGACATTGAAAAGCCGAAATGCTTTTACGTGCTTGAAGAGGCGCGAAAACGCCTACAAATTCCAGTTTGGCATGATGACCAACAAGGCACAGCAACAGTTATACTCGCAGGCTTGATAAACGCATTCAAAATAGTGGGCAAAAAACCAAAAGAAAGCCTCATAACCCTAGTTGGGGCGGGCGCAGCCAACATAAGAACAGCCTACGTCCTAATAAGATGGGGGATAAAACCCGCCAACATAATCATGGTAGACACGAAAGGCATAATTTACCCAGGAAGAGCGGACATCAAAAAAGAAGATGACCCATGGAAATACGAGCTTTCACAAATAACTAACGGCGAAGGAAGAAGAGGCGACATAGCAGAAGCCTTTAAAGGCGTAGACGCCGTGGTTGCTGCATCAAAGCCAGGACCAGGAACAATAAAGAAAGAATGGGTTTCAACAATGGCTGACGACTCAATAATTTTTGCATGCGCAAACCCAATTCCTGAAATATGGCCTTGGGAGGCGAAAGAAGCTGGAGCCCGTATAGTAGCCACTGGAAGAAGCGACTTTCCAAACCAAGTTAACAACAGCCTTGGTTTTCCAGCAATTTTCCGCGGAGTTTTAGACGTGAAAGCAAAGACAGTTACGGATGACATGTGTATTGCCGCAGCCCAAGAGCTTGCGAAATTCGCTGAAGAGCGCGGAATGCATGAGGAGGATATCCTTCCAAGGATGGAGGAGTGGGAAGTCTTTCCAAGAGAGGCTGTTGCATGTGCGCTGAAGTCCATAGAAGAAGGTGTGGCAAGAGTTAAACTGAGCAGACAAGAGCTTTACGAGAGGGCTGTTGCGATAATACAGAATGCTAGGGAATCTGTGCAGCTTCTGATGAAGCATGGCTTAATAAAGAAGCCTCCGCCAGAAGAAGAACTGCTTAAGTAATGCAAACAATTGAAGTGAAAGACCGCTAAAAACGCCGATTTTCCGCCTTTTTATGTTAGAATTTCAGAAAATTATTTAAGCTCTTCCACAAAACATAGATGGGATAAGGAGAAGAAGAATATGCGTTCAGACTACGCCCTTTATACGGTAGCAATAATATTTTTCATAATAACCTTGATGGTCGCCTTCGTCGAATTTGAACCAAAAAATCTATTTATAGTAACTACGGCGGTTCTAGGATTACTATTCATAGGGTTAGGCTACACTCAAAGACCAAAGCCTCAAGCAGCACCGCCACCAGCACCTACACCTATGCCAACATCCACACCAGAACCAGCACCAATAATAGAAACTGTGCAAGAGGAGAAAAAGGAGATAACTGTTGAAGCTACTCCAGTTTCGATGCCACCTACCTCTGAGCTTATGAAGGTTAAGGGCATTGGGGCAAAACGTTCAGAACAGCTGAAGGCGCTTGGGATAAACACGCTTGAAGATTTAGCCAAAGCTTCAGCAAATGACTTGGCTTCAAAGCTTCAAATTTCACCTAAAATAACGGGTAGATGGATTAGCGAGGCAAAAAAGCTTACTGAAAAGTCTTAAGAAGGCTAAAATTTAAAGGGTTAGTTTACAACGCTCAAAATTCTTATTATATTCCTTCTCTCCAACCGCCTAATCGCATCCAAAAACTCGTTCCGCTTTTTACCAGACAAGTTAAAACTTTTTATCATGTCCTTAACTGGAGCCTCTGGTTTTCCAAATCCCGCTTTACGCGAATAAAGATGCTTAACTATGGACTTCTCAAGTCTACCACACCGCCATGTAGTATTTCGGATGAGGACAACTATAGCCTTAACAAGCCTCTGCGATTCTCCACGCTTCTTTTTACTGGGCAATTTCCACCACAAAATATATTTTTAAAATACGCTCCATTTAGGGTTTACGTTTCAAACAACGTAGGAGGACAAAACATGCCAAAAGGAAATGTTGGAAAAGTTCACGTTTTTCGCCTTTCCGAAGGAGAAGATTTAGGCGACGCCATCAAAAAAAGAGCAGAAGAAAGCATGATAAAAGCGGGAATGTTCATCCTAATTGGAAGCTTAAAGGAAGCAGTGCTTGGATTCTACAAGAACGGACAATACTACCCAAAAAGGATTGACGGCCCACTAGAGATAGCCTCTTGCATGGGAAACATCGCCATAGACGAAAACGGCGAAACAATAATCCACGCGCACATTGTTGTTTCAAACGAGAAATGCGAAGCCTTCGGCGGACACTTGATGAAAAATTCGATTGTAGGCGCAACCGCCGAACTAATAATAATCGAGCTTAAAAATATGACTCTACAAAGGACATTTGATGAAAAGACAAAACTAAAACTTTTAAAGTTAAGTTAAATCCTTGCGTAAGAAAATGCCATGCGCATTACCATAATAATACCTCAGTTTTGTAACCTTCTTGTATCCAAGTTTCTGGTAAAGCCTTAAAGCAGCTATGTTGTCTTCTCGAGCCTCTAAAACGCAAGAGCCTGCGCCCTTGCTCTTAAAAATATCCTCTATCTCCTTCAAGAGCCTTAACCCTATACCTTTTCGGCGATGCTCTGGCAAAACATCCACCGTCAAAACATGCCCAACAGTCTTGCCATTTTCCCTATATAACATGCCGATGACAAAGCCAACTATTTCCCCGTTCAATTTTGCAATCAAGCCAACCGCGTTATAACTTGCGAGGAGGCTGGCAATCTGCTGTTTCGTGAACGCCTCCTTTTCAAAACATCTTGTTTCAACCTCGTAAAGCTTATCCAAATGTTTTAGAGACGCGTCTTCAATTGTCACTTGCATCCGCGACATCCTAATCAAGAAAAGAGCCAAAGCGTAATTTAGGTTTTATCTGCCACTTCACTCGCGTTATGGTTAAACATCCTTATTGCTTTTATTTCAATCCATTCTTGAATTGCAAACCCAACGAAAAACCTAAGCCACAAAGTCAAAATCCTGTTTAGAATTGTCACCGTCGCACTTATTTTTGGGTCTACGCCGAAAGCAATGTATAACGTCGTCATGGTTATCTCGGGCAACCCGATTTCAAAAGGCACGCCTATGGGAATCGATTTTACAGCAACAAAAATTGATGCTGAAACCATTATAACTTCCCATGGCACAAAATATCCAACACATTTAAAAATTAAAAAATCCACGGTTAGGCTTAAAATCCACGCTATAACAAAGAACACGGATGATGCGAAAAGCGCTTTGTAAGCACGTCCAAAACTTTTAATTGATTCATGAAAAATCCGAAGGGCTTGAGCTGCTTCCTCCTTAAACTTTGTCAGCTTTAAGCGCCCACGTCCAATCCACTCAGCAAACCTAAAAATTGAATCAATGATTTTCCTAGTCCACTCCTCCTTAACGCACAAAAGCAACAACATCGCTAGAAAGGCTGTTATCATTACTGTTAGGAATACAGCCAAGTTCAGTATTATTCCGCCAAACTGTCCCTTGGCTATTAATAGGCTGACGCCAACAAGCAATGTTATAACGTTAACAGCCATTCCGATGAACCTCTGAATGGCAAGCGACGCAACAACTTTCCCGCTTGTGCCGTTCTGTTCCCTAGCAATTAAATAGACTTTTGAAAGTTCTCCGCTTAATGATTCTGCAGGTATGATTATGTCTATGAAAATGCCGTACCAGACATAAAGGAAGGCCCTTACGATTGAAAGCTTAACTGAAAGGAAATTTACTAGGAAGCGCCAAGAAAGCGCGAAAAAGAAAGTTTGCAGAAAGAGGAAGATTATTGCCCAAGAATAAAAGTAAAGGTCTGTCTGCCGCATTATGCCAACTATTGTCGGTATGTCCACGTTGAAGAGGTAAATGTACACGATGAAGGCGACCACTCCAATTATTGGCAGAATCAAAGTTTTCCACGTAGGCTTAAACTTTGGCGAACTCATCCACTTTTTACACCAGTAATGAAGCAAAATGGACTTCAAGCAACACTTATATATTTTACCCAATTCTGCCACAAGTCTGGAATCGTTCGCGTGTCTGAGGGTTTATAAGGATAAACTCTAAAATGATGTGGTTAGGGTGAGCTGTTGCTAACGCGTGATGAAGCCTTAAACTTTGTCAAGAAGCATGTTACTAAACGTAATGTTGTTTATCACATGCTTGCCGTTGAGGCGATAATGCGAAGTGTGGCAAAACATTTTGGAGAAAACGAGGAAGTGTGGGGACTTGTCGGCTTGCTTCATGATGTGGATTACGAGAAGACTGAGGCGAATCCAGAAAGGCATAGTCTTTTGGCTGCGGAGATTTTAAAGGACCATGTGCCAGAAGAAGTTGTACGTGCGGTTAAGGCACATAATTTTAGGCATACGGGCGTGATGCCAGAAACACGCATGGAAAAGGCTCTAATTGCTTCTGATGCCATTTCAGGTTTGCTTGTAGCCTGCGCTTTGGTCATGCCTTCCAAAAAGTTGGCTGATGTTAAAGTTGAAAGCGTCGCGAAAAAGTTTAAGGATAAGGATTTTGCGCGTGGTGCTGAAAGAGAGCGCATTCTCGTCTGCGAGGAAATTGGAATTCCCAGAGAAAAGTTTTTTGAGATAGCCCTAAACGGCTTAAAAAGCGTGGCTTCCGAAATAGGCTTGTAAGCGTACGGTGCAAACAATGGCTGAAACTGTTAAGGAAATAGAACTCGCGAAAATTCGTCCAAGCAGGCTTAATCCGCGTTTGGAGCTAAACATTGAACGCCTTAACGAGTTAGCTTCAAGCATACGCGAAGTTGGACTTCTCGAGCCAATAATTGTTAGACCAATTGGTGGAGATGCCTACGAGGTTGTTGTCGGCGAAAGGCGTTATAGGGCTTCGCAGCAGGCTGGATTGCGGAAGGTTCCAGCAATTGTTAGGGAGTACAGCGACGACGAAGTTGTCCAACTAAACCTAATAGAGAATATTCAACGCGAAGATTTGAATGCGATTGAGAAGGGAAAAGTTTGCAAGTATTTGCTGGAGAATTGCCGTGAAAAATATCCGTCAAAAGCAGCCCTAGCCGAAAAAATAGGCGTGAGCGTAAACGCAGTTTCGCTTTGGCTCCAAGCCGCTGAAGTTATCCCAGAAGAGGCGCAAAGGTATGTTGCCCCTTCAACAATTTCTGGGCAAGTGCCAGAAGGAAAAGTTGATTATCAAACTGCTGTGGCTGTTGGGCGTTCAGTAAAGGAGCCAGAAAAGAAGGTTGAGGTTATTAAGAGGTTGGCTGAAGAGCGGCTTCCAGTTAAGGAGCGAAAGGAAATTATCAAGAAGGTTGCACTTGAACCAGAAAAACCCATAGAAAAAATTGTTGAAGACATTAAAAGTGCACCTTTTGAGATGCTTTTCGCGGCTGAGGATAAAAAGCCCTTACTTGAAGGAGTTAAGACGCAAAGCACAAGTGTTGAAGCGCCAGACCCTAAGGTTAAAGTTGGAGCCGTAGCCCATGCAGTTATCTGGGAACCTCACGTCGCGGATTTGCGCATTACTGCTGTGGAGAGGAAGAAGTTGAAGTATTTTGATGAGGATGATGCGAAAAGGGAAGGCGGATACACGTTAGAAGAGTTTAAGCAGAAATGGATTGAACGTTATGGTGAATGGGACGAAAACCAGCTTGTTTACATCATACGTTTTGAAAGGCTAAAGTAGCGTCTATCGCTATTCAGAAACAATGCGATAATCTTGTTCACTTTTTGCGCCTAAACCAAGCTCAACAGCGCGTTTTATTTGCGTGTAATTCCACGGATTATCCTTCAAAACTGCTCCGTCGAAACTCTCGATTATTTTTATGGCTTCGACATCCATGGCTACGCGGTCTCCAGAAGCGAGAATAACGTTTGACTCACGCGTTTCACCATTAAATGGACCGCCTGTGATGAAGCATTTTCTCCCATCCATAACTATGATGTTTGGATGCACCACAAGGTTTAGGTCGGCAATTTTCTCCCTCAAATGCATTAAGTGAAGCGCTATTCTTTCGCTGCCTTTTACGAAGCCTACTGCAAGTTTTAGGCTCAGCGAGAAATCCGCTTTAAAATGGGTTTTCATGCAACAACAATATACAAGCTTATCAGCACGCAAAGCCCTTTCTGGCAAACTCACCTTTTTCAAATATTTTCCGCCAACTTCAACCTTAACCCACTTACCTTCATCGAAAAAGACTATTTCTGCTCCACTGCCGTTTAACTTCTCCAAAGCTCCAGTTTTCTCCATAACCTTTCGCGTTGAAAGCGTCTGCATAGAAGATTCGCCGACAACAACTTTTCCAGCGCCGTGCTCGTAAAGCAACTCTACCAATGCTCTTAGGAATTCTGGGTCTGTTGATGCTGGCGGTGGATCTGCACTGTTATAGTTTGGTTTTAAGAGAACTTCGTCGCCGTCTTCAATAACTTTCCTAAAGCCACCAATCAAATTCACAGCGTGCAAGATGCTTTCCTTCAAATTGTCCTTAGCAGCCACTTTGCTGATTAGCGCCTCTCCATTTTCAATGAACCTATTCGGCATGTTCTTGCCAATTTCACCTTTAACACTCATGGTTTTCCACGGAAAAGTAGGGAGTACCCCAAATTTATTTCTTTTTACAAGCATTAAACTATGTATCTGTCTGCTTTCTCAAAATCCTTCACAATCTCCATAACGCCTCTCGGAATTTCAACAGCCTCTAACGGTATGCCGCTGAGCAAAGCCCAAGGGCTTTTCCTCGCAATAACAGTTGCCACATGCTCCTCTCCAAAGCATTGCCTCGCAACTTCATAAACAAGCTGTCTAACCTCGAATTCTGAATATTTGCCTAAAGCGTGGAGATACTCGTGTAAGAGAAGATTATAAACCAGAGCGTTGACAACACGCTTTGACTTGATGGCGCCTTCAACGATTTGAACTAGACGCTTGTTTAGGACTATGTTGTTTGTTCCGATTAGATGGTAAGCGCCTAACTGGATGGGCAAATCATCGAGAAAAAGCATCATTCCGCCCCTACGTTTGTGAAGCGAAAACTCAACAGTATCTTTAACCACCTCCCAGATTTCGCCGTAATTTTTTGCTTCTTCTAGGCGTTTTCTAAAGACTTCGCTTTTTTCGCTGTTCATGAAGGACATTCTCCAAGCTGATGGCTGTGCATCTAAATTTTAAGCACATCAAAATAAATAAGTGATTAGCATAATAAAATGTAGAGTTTGCTGGAGGCGAATTTGCGCATGGCTGGAATAGTTTTGGTTAGGGACGTTATGTCGAAGGATGTTAGGGTTGTGCGTCCAGACACAACGGTTAGGGAGGTTGTCGCAACCATGAACAAGTTTGACATAGGCTCAATAATAGTCGTTCAAGGCGAAAGACCAGTAGGCATCATAACTGAACGCGACATCCTAAGGCGACTTGTTGAACCATGCCTAGCGCCTGAAACCCTAACAGCAAGGCAAGTTATGACAAGCCCCGTGCAAACAATAAACGAAAACGCTAGCATAGAGGAAGCGGCAAAACTAATGGCGAAAAAACGCGTCAAACGTCTTCCAGTAATGAACGACGGAAAGCTTGTAGGCATAATAACCTTCAGCGACATTGTAGCAAAGGTTCCAACAATGCTTTCGATATTAGAGGAGCTTTTGAGACCGTACCATAGGACTTATTGAAAATCGGGCTTAGACTTGCCCAACTTTTTATCCAAACACGCCTTAACAAAACCATAATATTCTGGGTCTGGTCTTCCTGGGCGGCTTTTGAATTCGCCGTGAAATTGCGAAGCAAAAAAGAAGAAGTGATTTGGCAATTCGAGGATTTCCATACGTCTGCTGTCAGCGCTTTTTCCAGAAAACACAAGTCCGTTCTTCTCAAAAGTTTCAAGATAATCAAGGTTAACCTCGAATCTGTGACGGTGCCGCTCATAAATCTCCTCACTCTTGTACAATGCGTACGCGGTTGTGCATGGCTTGACAATTATTTTGTGTGCGCCTAAGCGCATTGTTGCCCCTTTAATTTCGATTCCCCGCTGTTCTGGCATAAGGTCAATAACAGGATGTGGCGTTGATGGGTTAATCTCCGTGCTGCTTGCATCTTTTAAGCCGCACACATGCCTCGCGAACTCCACAACTGCGAGTTGGAAGCCGTAGCATATGCCAAGAAATGGTATGTTGTTTTCCCTCGCAAACTTTATAGCCATTATCTTTCCTTCAGTACCCCTTGGACCAAAACCATACGGCACAAATATTCCATCATACTCCTCAAGTTTTTCCACGTCCTTGGGATTCTTTTCGAAAGCCTCAGCCTCGATATAGCTTATGTTAACTTTCGCTTTGCAGGCGGCGCCAGCGTGACGCAGCGCCTCATTCATGCTCACGTAGCTGTCTGCTAATCCAGCATATTTTCCGACAAGGGCTATTTTCACTTCATATTTTGGCTGCAGTATTGCATCAACAAAGCTTTTCCACTCGCCGTAGTCTAATTTACGCTGTGGAAGCGTAAGCCTTTTGCATATGAATTCGCCCATGCCTTGTTCGTCCAAAATTAGTGGCACTTGATAAATTGTTTCGACGTTGTATGAGCAGAAGACGGCGTTTTCTGGTATTGTGCCGAACAATGCTATTTTGCGCAGCGCTTCGGAATCTATCATTTCAGAGCATCGCGCAACTATTACGTCGGGTTGAATGCCTATTCGCCTTAACTCGTTTACGCTGTGCTGGAGAGGTTTAGTTTTCATTTCTTTTGTAACGTCCAATATTGGAACTAATGCTACGTGAACGTAAAGCGTGTTCTCGTAACCCTCTTCCAAACGCATTTGACGAATAGCCTCTAGGAAGGGTAAGCCTTCAATGTCGCCGACTGTTCCGCCAACCTCTGTTAAGACGACATCCACATCAGCTTGCTTTGCAACAGTGCGTATCCGACTTTTAATTTCGTTTGTTACATGCGGCACGATTTGGACGCATCTTCCGAGAAAATCGCCCTTACGCTCTTTTTCGATAACCGCCCTATAGACTAAACCAGTTGTAATGTTATTGTCCTTTCGAAGGTTCAAATCCAAAAAGCGTTCATACCAGCCGAGGTCAAGGTCTGTTTCGCCGCCATCATCAGTAACATAAACTTCCCCATGCATGTAAGGGTTCATCGTCCCAGCATCAACATTAACATATGGGTCAATTTTAACGGCAGTAACCTTCAAGCCCCTTGCTTGAAGCATCTTCCCAATGGAGGAAGTTACAATTCCCTTACCAACAGAGCTTAACACGCCCCCAGTGACAAAAACATACTTAACCATGATTAACGCCCTCTCGCAATAACAGAAGCATAAACCAGCATCAGCATTTAAATTCTTTCATTCGCCATTTCATACATGGAGGGAAATTGCAGAGAGCCTAAACGTGAAGTTTAGGTTACGCGAATACATACATGTTCATGGTGAAAAATGGCTCAAGCCCTTTTGCATTTGCCTCTTCTCAGCATTGCCAATTATTTGATTTAAATTTTCTTCGCTGAGCGGAAAACAATGCAAAGTTTTGCCTCTAACCTTTAAATCCTTAAGGAAAGTCTCGCTTATAGGCAAAGGCTCCTCAAATTTGACAATATACTTGAATTCTATGGCTCTTTTCCAACCACACTTTTCACATAGGCTCCGTTCAACTTCAGAAAGCTCCTCAACAGAACATATATTTTCAATCTCGCCATAGCCTATGAAGGCATCTCCAAACTCTGTTTTATGGACAAATAATACGATTTGTCCAGCGGACAGTTTTCTACGAGCACTAGTATAGTAAATCGCGTAATCGAAAACCTGGTTTACCCATTCCTTTGTGGCTATTCTTAAGATTAAGCCTTTAGGCGCAGCCATCTTGCCAACCATGTTCACGTTTGTTTTTGCGTGCTCTACCTATAAGCTCAATCCAAATACCATCTGGGTCTCTAACAAACGCCAAAGTATAACCACTTTCGTCCCATGGCTTAACGGCTGGGGTTGCACCACCATCAAGAACCCGCTTATACTCTTTTCGGACATCTTTGCACCAAAAAGCCAGATGGTCAAGTTCGCAGCCGGAAACATATTCCTCGTAAAACTTTGTTCCAGGCGGGTAGTAGTTTAGCTCCAAAATTTGCGGTGACCTTTCGCTTTTGAGCTGTACGTAGATGCCGCCTGCCTCCATTTTGCCTTTGCGCATTATTTTCATGCCCATTGTTTTTGTGTAAAACTCTATTGAGCGTTCTAGGTTTCTGACGCGGATACCCGTATAAGTGAACTTCACGCCACAACACCGCATAGTAAATTGTGTGTTTATTCTTAATAACGCTTTAACCACATGCCGCTTATGGAATTATCGCAATTTTAATTTCGCTTTTTGATGTGGCAAGTATTCGGAAAGCTTCACTGATTTCGTCAAGCGCCATCCTTCTCGTTATTAATGGTCTAACGTCAATTGTTCTTGAGGCTATAAGGTTTAGGGCTTTCCTAAAATGCAAAGGCGTCGCGTGAAAAGCGCCTAAAACCTTGATCTCACCATAATGAAGCATCTCCGTGCTGACCCTAATTTCTGTTCCAGGCGGGCACCCGCCAAATTCCAGAACTGTTCCGCCATTCCTGACAAGTTTTAGGGCTTGCTCCCATGTTTGCGGCAAACCAATGGCTTCTATCACAACATCAACGCCATAACCGTTTGTTAATTGCCTAATCTTTTCTGCAGCATCACCTTTTCCAGCGTTAATAACCTCGTCTGCGCCAAGCTTCTTGGCGAAGTCCAATCTTTCCTCAATAAGGTCTATCATTATGACTTTTTCAGCGCCAATTCGCTTCGCAACTAGCAGGTGCAACAATCCTATCGGGCCAGCGCCAATTATCGCCACGCTATCGCCAAGCTTAACTCCAGCGTCTTCCGCCCCATGCAAAACGCATGCCAATGGTTCCGCTATGGCTGCCTCCTCAAAAGAGACATGCTGTGGAATCTCTTGCATGTTAACTAGAACCATCCGCGCTGGAACCTTAATGTACTCTGCATAGGCGCCCCAAAGCCAAATCATATTTTCGCAAAGATTGTACTTTCCCTTCTGGCACATCGTGCAATGTAAGCATGGAGCACTGTTCCCAGCACGCACACGCATACCCTTCCTAGGCCACTCCAGGCCATCCGCAACCTCCGCCACTTCGCCAGCCCATTCATGCCCAAAAACCGTTGGAAGCATTATCACCTTTTCAACGTAACCCCTCTGAAAAATTTTAAGGTCTGTACCACACGTTGTCGCCGCCCTGACCTTAACAAGAACTTCGCCAGCGTCAATCTCTGGTTTTGGAATATCCTCAATTCGCAGGTCTTTTATACCATATAGCATTGCTGCCTTCATTTTTATCATCTATAGGATTATAAAATAAGGTATATTGGGATTTTCCTCTTTAAATGAAAGCCAATAAAACAAGGTTCACCCTCTTAATTAAGCATAAACCAAAGTTAACCAGCGCCACACGTTCAGTGTAGGTGCGGGGGGTGGGATTCGAACCCACGGAGGCCTACGCCAGAGGATCTTAAGTCCTCCCCCTTGTCTTAGGCT
>JBNAWC010000023.1:0-16784 GCA_049700035.1 Candidatus Bathyarchaeales archaeon | reverse complement strand
GGCGCTAGGCTCCACAGGCCTATAGGCTACCAGGCTACCTCACCCCGGCCATTTTTATGTTAGCTAGGTACATTTAATGTTGAGCAAGTTATTTTCTTTTTCCTTGTAGGAAATTGTTTGTAAAAGTTTTGGTAAATGTGTTTGATGTTTATTTTGCTTTTAACAGTGCAGTTAGGCCTCCTAGAAAGCCTCCTGTGAACAGCTCGATTATGGAGAAGAGTATGGCTAAAGTTCCGCCTAATTTAGACTTGCCTTTGTAGGTGAGTGCAGCTGCAGAAATTAAAATGCAACCAGTGACAGCTGTTATGGTAATGCCCATGACGTTAGTCGTTATGTACGTTATAAGGGCTATATAAACGGCAAAAGCAACGCTAATAAGCCCTGTGTTTAATATCGCCAAGGTTGTAACTAATCGCCAAAAAGGTATTGAAGGAATTTCTTCATAGTAGCTAACTGGCATTTCAAAAAAGTCCCTGGGGATTTTGCGCAAAAATCTTCTCCAAAATGGGAGCATTTTTAGTCTTGCATAAATTTGTCTTGAACGTTTATCTTCTTTTGCTGCGACAATAACTGCTAAAGCAAAAAGCGGCAATGTTCCAATACTCATTAAAGTAGATATATTATAAGAAGCAAAATCAAATATCTCGGTGACAAGCGCGCCAACTAGAAGCCAATTTCCCAAAGAAAAAATCAAAAGCCATTTCAATTTGAGCTTTAAAAAGTCATACAATCCGATATAAGTTAAGAAAGCACAGCAAATAACACATGTAACAAGTAGAATGGTGCTGGTTAATTCACTCATTGATACCCCTTGGAATTATATTGTTGAGTGCGTTTAATATTTAAAGTTTACTTGATGATTGTTCCGTTTCATCTTCTTGGTTAATTAGCACAAGTTTTAATTATGCTTAAGCAGATTTAGTTATTACGATTGGTGGTTTAGCATGGTTGAGGAAGATTGGGTTAAACTTGTTAAGCAGCAGATTGCCGTTGAGAATGTGAATGTTAAGGAGGTTGCTGAAAGCGAGAAGAAGGTTGGGAATGCTGCTGCAAAGCTGTACCTGCGAATAATTAGAATGGATTCTCAGAAGCACGCTGACATTTTAAGCGGACTTCTGGAGTTCATTGGCAAGGTTCCGCCAGCTGAAGATCTTTGGACTTATAAGCTTGAAAGTTATGTTGATCCGTTTGTTGTTAAGAGGGAGCTTGAGGCGCACATGGAAAGGGAGGAGCAGATGATAAAGCATGTTGAAAAAGAGCTTGGGAAAACCAAAGATGAAGCGTTGAAGGCGCTTTTACAGTACATTTTGGAAGAAGAGAGAAAGCACCATAAAATGCTTGAAACCGTAATTAAGCATACTCGCTAGGCGCAGTTAATCTGTCAGAAATCATCTAAAAGCTACTTTTATTTTTCGCTAAAGAGCAAAGCAAGTTGTTAAATGTTATATAGACTTGTCTATGAAATTTGTTTTTGGTGCCCCTGTTTGGTTGAAGGTGTTTGTATAAAAGTTTTGGTTGATGATTTTGCTGTTGATGTTAGGGGTGAGTCTAGGCTTGTCGCTAAGCATGGTTTGTCAATGTTAGTTGAGGCGAAAGCGAAGGATTTGGATGTTTGTGTTCTAGTGGATGTTGGGCCTTCTGCTGAGGTGTTGTTGAATAATGTTGATGTTCTCGGCGTTAATCTTCGGAAAATCGATGCTATAATGCTAAGCCATGGACATTATGATCATGTGGACGGTTTGATTCCGCTGCTTAAAGCCATTGGTAAAAGTGTTCCAGTTTTTGTCCATCCAAGCGCGTTTTACCCAAAATTTTCTTACAATAAAAAGCTTAGGTTTATAGGCGCCTCCTTTACGACGTCAACTGTTAGGCAAGCTGGTGGAGTTCCAATTTTGACCAGCAGTGCGGTCAAGATTGCAGAGGGCTTAATGACAACTGGCGAGATTAAACGCCTAACTGATTATGAGAAACCTAAGAGGTTTTTGGCGTTTGAGGATGGGTGCTTTGTTGAAGATGCGCTTGTAGATGACCAAGCTTTTATCATCAATTTGAAGGATAAGGGTTTGGTGGTCTTAACTGGCTGCGCGCATTCGGGCATAGTGAACACTATTTGCCATGCACAGAAGGTTGCTGGGACAAGGAAGGTTTATGCGGTTTTGGGCGGCTTCCACCTTATTGACGCGACAAGTCAGAGGCTAAGCAAAACGATTGAAGCCTTAAAGAGTTTTGACATAGAATTTTTGGGGCCTTGCCACTGCACTGGAAAGAGGGCCATTAGAAGGCTTGTCGAGGCTTTTGGGGATAGGTGTCGCCAGATAAAAACGGGAGGTGTCTTAAACCTTTAGTTTTTAGGTGCCCATGAATGGGGAAATTAGTCTGTAGGTGATTCCGCCAAGTGTTAGGGCTAGGCCAACGTCGACAAAGGCTATTGCCAATGCTTTTTTCCATCCGAACTCTCTTGTGCAAGCGGCTATTGTGGCTACGCATGGAATGTAAATCATAACTACAAGCGAAAAGACAATCATTTGAACTGCACTTAAATCTGTCAGCGTCATGCCTTGCTGTAGCATTGCGTTTTCGAGAAGTATTAGGGCCAGTTCCTTGCGTAATACGCCGAAGATTAGGGGTATACCTGCTACTGCTGGAAGTCCAAGCCATCCGCCTATGAGAGGCTCTAAGGCTTTTACGATGTAGTCTATAAATCCAGTTATGGCTAGCGCCTCTATGGTTATGCTTCCAGCAACAATTATTGGGAAAGCTACATACACAAAGTCCTTTGTTCTGCTCCAAGTTTTAATTGCGATTAGCTTTGCTGATGGCTTCTTGTAGGGCGGCATTTCCATGAGTAGACCTACTGGCTCGCCTGGGAGCGCTTTGAAAGCTATTCTGCCTATGGCAAATACAAGCACTAGGTCGAAGACGTATAGGGCTAGCGCTGCGTGTAAGCCAACGTATCTGCCAACAAGTCCCAAGATGACGACGGTTCTTGCTGCGCATGGAATTAGCATGACAACGAATGCTGTTAGGAAGCGTTCGCGTTCTGTCTCCATTATTCTGCAGCCTATGCATGCTGGGACGCTGCAGCCATAGCCAAGCATGAGTGGAATGAAGGCTTTTCCGTGTAATCCTATTTTGTGCATTACGTTGTCCATGAGGAATGCTGCTCTTGGTAGGTAGCCGCTGTCCTCCAAAAGTGCCAGGAGCACGTAGAATGGTATGATGTAGGGCAAAGCTACTGTTATGCCAGCGATTATGCCGCTGATTAGTCCTTGATTGATTAATTCTACGGCTGCTGCTGGAAGGAGAGGCGACAAAACGTTTGTGATGTGTGCTGTTAGACTGTTGAAAAGGGGGCTTATGGCGTCTGAAAACATGTTTCCGCCAACAAATATTATGGTGAATATTAGCGCTGCTACTGCCGCCAAAATCGGGTAGCCCAAAATCTTGTGTGTCGTTATTGCGTCAAGTTTTTGTTCAATGCTTATTTTAGGCGGAGACTCTATTGTGGTGGTTTCTTTTGCAATTTTGTTTGCAAGCGAATACCTTTCAGAAGCCAAAATTACTGGTGATGGTTCACCATGCATTTTTTCAAGTTCAGACGCCATTTTTTCCGCGTAGTCTAGAACTGCAATTCCATTATCGTAGTTTTTCAGTTTTCCAGCGACATCAGCGTCTCGCTCCAAAAGTTTTATGGCAATCCACCTTGCGGGGTAAACCGTGCATAAGTGGGGGAGCTTTTCTGCAACAACCTTTTCTAAGTCCTGAATTTTTTCTTCAATTTCGCCTCCAAACCTAACTCTTAAAGGGTTCAGTTTTACCTCGCCGTTTATCGCCATGATAACCTTTGAGAGTAACTCGTTTATTCCGCTTCCAGTGATGGCTACTGTTGGAACAACTGGAACCCCCAAAATTTCGGAAAGCTTTTGCGCGTCGATTTTAACGCCTTTTTTTGCTGCGAGGTCAACTTGGTTTAAGGCAACAATTATTGGCGCCTCAAGTTCCAAAAGCTGAAGTGTAAAGTATAGGTTGCGCTCAAGCGCGGAGGCGTCTACAACGTTAATTATTATGTCTGGCTTTTCAACAGCGATGTAATCGCGTGAGACTATTTCTTCCATGGAAAAAGTGGAAAGCGAGTATATTCCAGGCAAGTCGATAACGCGAATTTTGTAGCCCCTAAAGTGTAGTGTTCCTTCAGCCCTTTCAACTGTTTTTCCAGGCCAGTTTCCAACGATTTGGTTTAAACCCGTAAGTTGATTGAATATGGCGCTTTTTCCAACGTTTGCGTTTCCAGCAAGTGCTACCCTTAGAGTTTTTTTTCCTTCAGAATCTTTTGTTTTAGTTGGCGTGTGGTGGCTAGCCATTCGGTTCTTTCCTCAATGGTTTGACGAAAATTTTTGAAGCCACTCCATAGCCTAGGGCTAGGGCTACTCCTCTAACTTCCACTTCAACTGGTCCGCGGAAAGGACACTTTTTGGTGAGTTTAACTTCAACTCCTGGTGTTAGCCCCATCTCGGCTAACCTTCGGATTAGTCCATAACCGCCTATGGCGTGTGCCACGACGCCTTTTGCTCCTTCTGGAAGGCTTGTTAGAGAAACTATTTGCGCGTTATTTTGTGCATCTTGCCTCTTGTCTTTCTGCTCCATCCGTGTTCACCTCTTTGCTTTTGCTTTTCTAACCCAGATTCGCGCAATTTCCTCGTTGCTTAGGCTGTTTTCTTTCCCAGCAACGCATAGAACCATACTTTTTAGTTTTCTCTTCACTATGTGTATTGGGGCGCCTGGCTTTATTCCAATGCTGGCGAACTTTGCGAGTGTCTGCCGTTTTCCATCCGTTATCTTAGCCACAATAACTGTTTCGTTTAGGGCTGTTTCCGCAAGCGGGTGGCACGTTTCCTCTTCTATTTTTCCATTTTCTGTGGGTATGGGGTTTCCGTGTGGGCAAACCCTTGGATTTCCAAGCTTCCTTTCAATAAGTTGCACGACATCTCTTGAAAGGGCGTGTTCAAGTTTGCAGGCGCTTTCGTGAACCTCGCTCCAATCAGCCTTCAAAATGTCTGTTAGCAACCTTTCGGCAAGTCTGTGCCTCCTCAAAATGTCCAAAGCCAACTTTTCACCTTCGGCTGTGAGCCTAACGCCCTTGTATGGCTCATGCCTAACCAAACCGTGCTTTTCCAAATGTTCAATTGTGTTGGTTATTGAGCCTGGCACAACGTCAAGTTCCTTGGCTAGTTCAGAAGTTTTAGCAACACCACTTCTCTTCTGGAGTCTGTAAATGGCTTCAATGTATTCTTCAGCCTCGCTGGAAATTTCAACGCTCATGCGTAAACCTCAAATTACGAGCTCTCGTAAATTTAGATTTACTCGCGAAGCAATAAACCTTTCGCAAGCTCGAACTTGAACGAAACTTAAATAGTCATAAAAATGGAACCTTGTTAAGCAAAGGGATTTATTGAAAAACTTTCAAGCTATTCACCAGGAGTGCGTTTCAAACAGGATGGGGATTGTTGTTTTGTGAGGTTCGCTTGCGTAGAGGATGTTAGAGCACCCGCTAGTTTCTTTTTAATTGCTTTGCGAAAAGTAAGCGAATGTTTCAAAATTTAATAAAAAATGGCAAATCACATTTGAAAAAACTAAATTTTTGACAGAATCATTTAATTGTAACATGGCATCTTTTTCCTATAAACCGAAGAACTGCGAATTTGGTAAATTTTATATGCAGTTTCACGGACAGCATTTATTCGAGTTGGGAAGTTGGAATTTTGCAAAATACGGGAAGTTGAACCAGGAGAAGTTGATTCTCTGATATATCTCTGCATTCCACCAGAGAGAAGGCGCACCCAGTGTTTCGTTGAAGGGGCAAACGCCAAGAGAGTTTGGGCAAGGAAATCCTTCGAAATGTTTGGTGGTATAGCTAAAATGGCGTATGTAAACGCGTCGCCAGTCGGCTTAATTCAGTATCAACCAAAACCAGAGGAACGCCTTTTGGAAATAACATGCATATTCGTTCCAGACAAGCAAAACCACGGGAAAGGAATTGGAAAAGCCTTGCTAAACGCTTTAATAAAAGACGCTGAAAAACCTAAGCCCTTCTTCAACAACAAGCCTCCTCTTGCTTTGGTTACGTGGGCTTTTAGCGTGCCAGATTACTATCCTCAAAGCGAGTTTTACCTTAGAATGGGTTTCAAAAAAGTTGTGAAAAGCGGCCCTCTCTTGCTTTATTATCCGTTGAAGGAAGGATATGTCTACAAGCCGAAGACTGGGAAATTTATCCCTCAAGCCGAGGATAGAGGCAAGGTGCTAATATTCTATGACCCATCCTGTCCCTTCTGCATTTACTTTGCAGAACAGATTAAGGCTGCAATAAGCGAAGTTGCGCCAAATATTCCAACGCGGATGATAAACATGTTTGAAGAACGGGAAGATGTGGAGAAACGGGGGAAAGTTCCATACTGCGCTGTTAATGGGAAACCCATAACCGCCTTCTTTATGGACAAAGAGAACTTTCAAAAAGAGGTTAGGGAAGCCCTAAAGGAAAACTAGAAAAGCAAAACTATAAAGTGACTTCACTCGCCCATGACTTGAATTATTACTGTTCGCCTTCTTGGGTAAACGTCTGTTTCAACAAAAACAAGCGACTGCCATGTTCCAAATTCTACTCGGCCATTTATTATTGGAAGCGTTTTGTCAGGTGGCAGTAGCACTGACCTTAGATGTGCATGTGCGTTTGATGGATGCGCATATCCGCCGTGTTTTGGAACTATCTTTTCCAGGAAAGCCTTAATATCGCCTAATAGGCCGTACTCGTTTTCTGTTAGGATTAGTATTCCAGTTGCATGCGGGGCGAAAACGTGCACTATGCCGTTTTTTATTCCCGACTTTGAAACTGCCTCTTGCACCTTGTCTGTTAAATCCACAAAGTCTATTTCACCTTTGGTTGAAAAGTTGACGGTTGTGTTAAAGACTTTGAAGTTGGACAAGCGTTTTCACCCTCACTCTAGCACTTTCGCCATAATCAACTCGTCTATGTACTCGCCATTCTTGAAAAACTTTTTTGGAACACGCCCAGTAACAGCAAAACCAACCTTCTCGTAAACGTGGATTGCACGCTTGTTGCTCGCAAACACCGACAGCGTCAAAACCTTCAAACCCATCTCACGCGCCTTCTCAATTAATGCGTTCATCATTTCTGTTCCAATGCCCACATCTCTAAAGCCATCCATGACAATTATGCCCAAGACGCCGACGTGCCTCGCAAGACCTCCACGCGGATGAATGTCAGAAGACGCTACAACTTTCCCGTCAACCTCCGCCACGAGATAAAACGCCTCACCCTTCTCTATGCTAGCAAGCGCTTTAGAAAGCCAGTCAATCTCCTCCTCCCTAGAAACCTTCTCAGTCCTAAGAATGTCAGCACCCTCCTCAACAAGAGAATTAATAAGCCCCAGCAAATCACCCGCGTCCTCCCACTTTGGAACACGCAAAATAACCCGCCGTCCATCATTGGCGTTAAAAGTTTTTATGATTTGTCCAGCTTTCATAACAATAAGTTGCACGGATAAGCCTTTAACACTTTCCAATTTTAAGCTGCTTTTGTCGATGCTTTTGTATACGGGCAAACGGCGTCAGTGCTTCTGGAAAGCCAATGGTGATATATAAAAGCTCAAAGTAATACAAATACAACCAGCACAACCAAAAAGCAAAACCAAAACATAACAAAAACAAAAATCTCACACATTAAGCCTACACCAAGCAAAACAAACACAAGCATTCACAGAAAGGCCTAAAACAAAACTCATGTTCACAGACGCCCTAAACAGATAAATAAAAACCATCACAGCATAAGCTATTCGCCAGCAAAAATGAAACACTCTAAAGACTATAGGAAAAACTAGAGGGGTCTACCCGTATTGGCTTGAGCGAACGCCAAAAATACATAGAAAATCGAAGAGCCTCGAACTTCATGGCTCTGTGTTTTGTATGGAGATTTTCGACAGTTTTTATATGAGGCTCCCGTGAAGTCCATGCTTCCGCGTTTACGGACAAAGTGAAAAGCCTTAAAAACGCTTCTTTCACAGTTTTAAGCCTAATTTTGGCTTCGAAATTTTTGCCCGCTCTAACGGCGTATGCCCAACTTTTGCTCTTAACCACTTTCGGGTTGAAACAGTCAAAAATTTTAGGTTCAACTCAAAAAAGTCACGTTAAACTTGCCAAAATTTTTAGAACTTATTAAACGATTCTCGTTTTTTCGGCGCTTAACTCTAGTTTTTGGCATATTGCCAATTTTGAAATAACCTCTATTATACTTCGCGACAACGTTTTCCACTGGAGAGAAGAAGGCTTAGGGGTAGATAATTTGCCAGCAGACCCTTTTGGAAATGATGTGGAAATAATCGAAAGAACCATAAACGGCAAAAAAGTTAGGGTAAAGTGGGACTGGGGCAAATTCAAAAGCACAGAAGGCTTCCCAGTTGACGACAACCTAATAAACTGGGTTATCGGACAGGAGCAGGCGCTTAACGAGTGTTTCCTCTGCCTAGACGAGTGGGTTCACAAATTAAAGTGGCTCGAAAAAACAAACTGGTATGAAAGCTGGAGTGACCCAAACAAGCCAAAACCATCAGCAAAAACAGCCATAAGCCCAGGACCATACCTACTACTTTTAGGAGACCCTGGAACTGGCAAGTCGCTGATTGGAAGGGCTTTAGCTGAAAAATTAACGCAAGTTTACAAGGAGAACGGCATAAAGCTTTTTGATGTTTTATGCTGGAAAAACCCAACCTTGCCAAGCCAACCGAAAATTTCAATTCATAAAGCTGGTGAAGGCAAAAGCATTCTAACCAAAGAGCAGCTAAAAGAACTTAAAAGAAAGTTCGTCACAAAAGTTGGGCTCAAAGCACTACAAATAATGCTAATAATTATGGGCTTGTTCCTTCTAGGCCTAGGCTTCTACTTCATGTACCAAGCATGGCAAACATGGGAAATAAATCCCATGGTCTATGGACAAGAAACAATACAAGAATACTACAACTACAATTTTATGGACTACCTCGTCAACAGATTCGTCACAATAGTGCCAGTAACATTCATCCCAGGTGGAAGCCTAATATTCTTCGGAGTATTCATCTGGTGGTTCTCAAAGCTCGGCGGAATGGGAAACCTAAGGGGCATAGGCGGAGCCCAACAAACAGAAGTCCCAAAACTAATAGTCGACAACAGCTCTGGACACGCACCCTTCGTTGATGCCACTGGACACAGAAGCGCCCAACTATTTGGCTCAATCGCATGGGACCCATACCAAACTGGTGGGTTAGGCACACCAGAACATCAGAGAGTTACAGCTGGAGATGTGCACAGAGCTTCGCTTGGAATCCTATACATCGACGAGATTAAGAATTTAGACCCAGAAGAGGCTATTACGCTTTTAACGGTTCTTGAGGATGGGCAACTGCCAATAACCTTGAGGGGTAGGTGGCACGGCGGCGACACCGCAGCAATGGCTGTTTCAACAGAACCCGTTCCAGCAATAACTTTTCTCGTAGGCGCTGGAAACTTTGACAGTATTGGGCAGATTCACCCTGCGTTGATGGATAGAATTTACGGTTACGGCAAAGTTGTGAGAATGAATAATGACATGCCAAACACCGTGGAGAACCGCCGCAAATACGTCCAGTTCATAGCCCAAGAAGTTAAGCGCTTCAATCTAATACCTTTCAGCCGCGAGGCATGTGAAGAAATAGTTGAGGAGGGAAGAAGGCGAAGCAACAAACGTGACGCATTAACAACAAAGTTTAGACTATTAATTTCGATAATCAAGACTGCGGCAACACTTGCAATAAACGAAGACTGCAAAATCGTTGAAAGACGCCATGTGCGCGAAGCCATAGAGCATCACTGCAAGACAATTCAGAGGCAAATACTTGAGCATGAAATGAACGAACGCGGAAAACTTTTGGAGATTTCGCCTAAAGGAGTCAAACTTGGACAGATATACGGTTTAGCGGTTGTGAAAGACCCCTACAGCGGAGAAATGACTGGAAGCGTCCTCTGCGTGAAAGCACACATGGTTAAAAGAAGCGAACTCTCACGCAACTACCCAATTAAGGGATATTACAAAGTTACTGGCGTAGCGAAGGGACAAAGCTTTATAGCGGACAGCATAGCTAAAGTCAGAAGCGTAATCCTACAAAAATACGGCATAGACATAGCTCAAGATTATTTAACGCACATAGACTTCGCCCAATCCTACGGCGTTGACGGACCATCAGCAGGAGTAACGATGGCGATACTGCTGTGCTCTTTGATTGAGGGCAAACCGATAAGACAGGATGTGGCGGTCACTGGCGAAATAAACCTCGGTGTTGGAAATGCTATTCAAGTGACTGCTGTTGGCGGCGTTTACGAGAAGATTAAGGCTGCTGAGACATGGGGCTTCAAGAAGGTTGTTATTCCACAGAAGAACTATGAGCATTCAATAGACGTTAGGGACTACAAGATTGAGGTTGTGCCAGCCGCCACATTGGATGATTATTTGAGAGAATGCCTCGTTGAGAAGCCGGAGATAAAGGTTCAAGTTAAAACATATAAACCTAGAAAAGGCTAAAGGTCTTAAAATCGCAACTTTTCAACGTTCAACTTTTATTTTCAAGTTGATTCAGTTAACCAAGTATTACCTATGCTCCATATATGCAACCATAACTTAACCAGAACAACTAAACGCCATGTCTATAAAAGGAACTCGTATACAAAAGCATCGACAAAAGCTTGCGCTGCTCAATAGTTTTTTATCTTCTAAACATCTAATCAGCTTATAGGCATGGGGCATGCGAAACATAGATAAGGCGGAGCTTCGTAGGTGGCGCAAGAGAGGTTTCTACAGCGAAAACGTTTTAGTAAAGCTTCTAATGAAGAACGGCTATAATGCGGTGCGCATTCCAGTGAGCAATCCAAGCCTAAGCCCACTCCCAGACATAATTGCAAGAAAGGACATGCACGTTTACGCTTTTGAGGTTAAAAATGCTGGATATTACGCTTACTTTCCAAAACAGCAAATAGAAAAACTGTTCAGATTCCTAAACGAACTTGTCCCGCTGGAAAACAAGTTTAAACACGCAGTGCTAGCCGCTCACCTTGGCAAGAAATGGGTTTTTAAGGAAGTTGATTGGAAGGACTGGGAGAAGGAGAAAATCCCAGAAAAGGTCAGAATTTTAAAAAGGGATAGGGGAAACTTCAATTTGGAAAAAGGAAGCTAAACACTTTGAAAGACAAAGCAGCAGTTGTTTTGGCTTCTGACTTATGCAACATTTACAAAATAGAAAATTGTGATAGGCTATGTTGCTTAACAGAAAGGCTTTTAAGTGCAGCGTTGGAAGGCTAATTTTTAAGCATTCTAATGTATAATTTGGGAGATTGAAAGGTGAATATTGAAAGGAACTTGATTATTGCGGTTCTGAAATTGACGAGAAATGGATCAGTTTCACACAAACTAATCAACAAAGAAGCAAATATTCCATTACAAAATTGTAGAAAGTTGCTGTCAAAATTGCAAAATGACGGACTAGTTTATGTTAATGAGGGGTTTGTTGAAGCAGATGGAGCGCAGCGCCTAAAACTGGCTGTTAAAGCCATAAATCTAGGCGCAGACATCGAAACCGTAAGCATCCTTCTGCGATGGCAAGAATTTGAGGAAATTGCCGCAACAGCCTTAGAGAGAAATGGCTACAGCGTGGCAAGGAATATACATTTTAGTTATGCTGGGCGAAAGTGGGAGATGGACGTTGTTGGATGTCGAAAGCCAATAGCCCTATGCATAGACTGTAAGCATTGGCACCGTGCAATTTCGCCTTCGGCTTTAAAAGTGATTGTTGAGGAGCAAACGCAGAGAACATGGGCTTTCGCCGAAGCCTTGCCAACTCTCGCAGATAAGGTTGAATGCATCACATGGGGCAACATGAAGCTTATTCCAGCAGTCTTGTCGCTTGTGGCTGGAAAATTCAAATTCTACGATAACGTGCCAGTCGTTCCAGTTCTGCAACTCCAAGATTTCATAAATCAGTTACCAGCATACATTAACGCTTTAAGATATTTCACAAAACCCTAGCCAACAAGCTCAACAGTTGTCCCTAAAGCTTGACCTGGCACACCTCTCCTGAACCTTGCTTTAACCAAACCTTTCTTCCCATGTAAAGCAACAATCTTGCCGACAATCTTGTTTTTACCGTTTTTCCATGCAACCTTCCGCCCAACAAGCCTACATGCTTCAGAAAACGATTTCACGTGGCTGAATTGGATTATGCACTCTTTGGGTCTCTGACTTTTGGGACCAACACGATAGTTAACTATGATTCCGCTAGCTTGTTGAGCCAAGTTTCACCACCAAATTTTAGACAAAAATCAAAGGTTTTAAATCCGTTTCGGTTCATAAACTGCCATTGCAAACGTGAAAACAGTAATAAGAAAATTCCCATAAAACGAAATTCTGAAAAGAGGCATTTAAAATGCGTAATGGTTATGTTTCGAAAACTTCGAAGTCAAAGGCTTTGTATGAAAGAGCGAGAAAGGTTTTGCCCGCTGGAGTTTCCTATGGCATAAGGTTTTTTGAGCCATACCCGTTCTATACAGCAAAAGCAAAGGGAAGCAAACTTTACGACGTTGACGGAAACGAGTACATAGATTTTTGGCTTGGACACACAGCGTTAATACTTGGACACAGCCCAAAACCAGTAGTTGAAGCCGTTAAGAAGCAGCTTGAGAATGGCACTCATTATGGAACATGCCACGAGCTAGAAATAGCGTTAGCAGAAAAAGTCGTGAAAATGGTTCCAAACGTGGACATGGTGCGCTTCACAAACTCTGGAACAGAGGCAAACATGTATGCCGTTCGCTTGGCAAGAGCTTACACTAGAAAGCGAAAAATCGCAAAGTTTGAAGGCGGATGGCACGGCGGATACGATGCGCTACACGTAGGCGTAAAATATCCATTCAACATTCCAGAATCCGCAGGGCTAACCGTTGGAGTCACACAAGACACGCTACTCTTGCCATTTAACGACATCGAAGGAGTAAAGAAGAAACTGCGGAACGAAAAGGATGTCGTTGCCATAATAATCGAACCAGTCTTGGGCGCTGGAGGCGGAATTCCAGCAGAAAAAGAATTTTTGAAAGAACTCAGGGAAATCTGCGATGAAAAAGACATTCTGCTAATTTTTGACGAGGTTATTACTGGCTTTAGGCTGGCTCCAGGTGGCGCTCAACAATTCTTCGGCGTCAAATCTGACATTACTGTTTTAGGAAAAATTTTGGGCGGAGGCTTCCCAGTAGGCGCCTTTTGTGCAAGAAGGGAAATTATGGAAAAGCTTGACACGAGAGTTTATGAAAGACCGAATTACGCTTTCCACGGCGGAACATTCACAGCTAACCCGATAACAATGACTGCTGGCTTGGCGACGCTGAAGATTTTGGAGGACGGCAAACTCATAAGGGAACTAAACGCTCTTGGAGATAGGATAAGACAAGAATTAAAAGCAATTTTTGAAAAAAACAATATAGACGCACAAGTTACAGGCGCAAGCTCAATTTTCAACGTACACTTCACAAAAGAGGAAGTTAAAGACGCAAAAGCCGCTTCTAAAGCTGACAAAAAGAAACTTTTAGAATATAACTTGGAGCTAATTGTAAATGGAATATTCTTCCTACCAACACACAACGGCACACTAAGCACCGCTCACACAAAAAGCGACATAGAAAAGCTTTTCACAGAAACCGAAAACTACGCAAAAACGCAAAAAGAAACAAAGTAGCGCCTATAACTTACCATTTATCACGTTTAAGCATAAGCTCAGCCTTCTTCAAATCCAACGGAGTATTCACATTAAAAAATGTCCTAAGCTCAGAATCCAACTGCTGCAAAACAAGAGTTGAAACATAACGTATTCCACGCAACTCGCTTATCATCGACCGCATATTCAAACCGCCAGCAGCAAAAGCCCTTTCAGCAGCTTCTAAGGCTGGCTCAACATAGTAAACGGCCTGCAGCGGCTCTATGTAACCGTTTGGCCATCGTGGAATAGCAGCGTTCTTGTTTATGCAAAGCTCAAAAAGAAGCGAAACTACTTCGCTTGATATGAATGGCGTATCGCATGGGAGCAGTAGAGCATACTTGCCGCTTGCCGCCCTTAATCCAGTTAACATCCCTAAGAGTGGCGTGCGCACTTGTCCCTCGTCAATCGTAAATTTAGCGTCTAAACCAAGCACTTTAGCGTAGTTTTCAAGTTGAACCTTTGAGCTTACAACGACAACTTTCTCTTCAACAACATTATCCACAGCATCTAAAACACGCTTTATTAGAGGCTTATCTGCCAGCGGCATCAACCCCTTATCCTTTCCGAATCTGCTGGAAACTCCTCCAGCAAGGACTATTGCAGACCTATCCAATAACTGCTGGTCTCCATTTCATTTTGACTTTGCCAAGGCACGCGCGGCTTCTGCAATTATAAACAAGCCTATAAGGATTATCACAATCGCATACCAAGGCAATGTTTCCAAGTAACCAGTCACAGCCAATCCGCCAAGGACAAAGGCTAATATGCCTATGAATAGGCTGAACTTGTTAAGCTCCATTCCCAAACTAGTTCTGGCAACGCTTAATCCAATTAGGATTACACCTGTTCCAACGGCGATGTAAGGCATCATATCCTCAAACCTTACTCCAACCCCAGTCATGGCTAAACTGACGCCAATCATAACGAAAAATAGCCCCCATGCGAGAGATGTTAGAGCAACATTTTTGTTCAAATTTTACACCACAAACTGAAACGTTCATTGATAAGTAATATAAGATTATCGCACAAGTCCGATGTATGAAATATTACTAATGCGGAATAGCCCATATTACCTCACCAATGCAAAGTCTAAAATGGAGAGGAGAAAACAATGAATGCAGAGATTAAAGAACTCAACAGAATAATCTGCAAGCAATGCGACGAAAAAGACTACGAAAAGTGCAGAAGCTGCAAAGTATACTACTTAATCAACAAAATAGCGAACGGCAGCTAAGCCTAAACTAGACCATCAATTTTGTCCGCTATGCCTTCCAAAATTTTCGTAAACGGATGCTCAGGTTTTTCTTGGGCAAATATTATGTGTCCTTCGCCCTTCAAAACATCACAGAAACAAGGAATTACGCCCAAAAGCGGCGCTTGGTAAACATCCTTAATTTTGGATTGAAGCTCTTTTTCACCCCTTGATGAAATGCCATTCAAAACCTTGTTAAGAACAATTTCAGTTTTCTTCTCAAACAATTCATAAAGCTCCCTAAGCATACGCCTTGTGCCATCCACATCAGACTTGTCAAATGTTGTCGCTACAATAACAACATCGGCGCTTACAATCGCATTTATCGATGAGTACTGCAATCCTGGACTAGTGTCAAAAATTATGTAATCAAAACCTCTATCATTTAAAAGCGAATTCCGAAGAGACAAAAGCCTCCCAAGAGCGCGCATCTCCCACTTCCTATCCTTTGCAGTCATATCTCTAATTGCCTCTGTTGCAGGATTAGCAAAACCAACGAAAAGTTTACCACTATTTTTTATTCTTTCACTCAGGTCCACTAAAACCTTGTCAATTTCGCATGTGCCATTCAAGTAATCGTTTAGCCAATAGCTCACATTTTCAGCCTTAAGAAGCGTCGCAATGCTTGGAGCGCGGAAGTCAAGGTCTAAAAGGCAAACTTTTTTGCCACGCCTGGCAAGAGTTGCCGCCAAGTTTATTGATATTATCGTTTTTCCAGTTCCACCCTTGTAAGAATGAACAGCAATTATCTTGCCCATACAAATCACCCTTGACCTTCCCTGTCAATGTAGAAGTAAGCCTTACGCCCCTTACGCTCCTTCTTCAAATACCCCATAATCACAAGCTGATTCAGATATGCGCTTTCAACAGCCCTAGCCCTACGCGTCTGCTGAGCTATCTCATCCGCAGTGGCTCTTCCAAGCCTACAAACAGTCATCGCCGTCTTTCTAAGATGGTCTGGCATGGAAAGCAAAGTCATAACATCCAATGGTGCCTCAGGCAAAGGTTGAAGCTCCTTTCTCTCACGCTTCTGCAGTTCAATTATTATCTCCATTTTCTCATTTAACTTCTCAAGGTTCTCCCTAATCTTTTCAAGAATCTGCAAGGGCTTTTTACCCAAAGCTTCCTCCTTAGCCACGATTTTCCCCAACGTGTATTACACTTATACAGTTATGGTAGAAGCCAAGCGACTTTATTAAGTCTTACGAAATAGACATCATTATTCACAAAACAAACACAAACTACTTACAACAAAAACAAGTTTTAGAACAAAAAGGCACCCATCAGCAAAAGGAATAACAACATAAAGATGAACAGAGCCACTGTGTACTGCGATGCGAAGACTGCCAACTCCTCCAACATGGTGCATCATGATTATGAGAATGCTTAGAAAAATAAAAGACGTATTTCGCCATTTGAAATATTGTTAGAAATGATGTTTGATATAGAAAATTTTGGAATTTAATATGGTACCAACGCTTTGTTTCGGGCTTCCTCGACGATTGGCAGAACCTGCTTGAGCTCTCTGAAATATTTAAGCACAGTTATGCCCTTCTGGGTTATCGCGTAAACAACCCTTCTTTTGCCAACAGTCCTTTCTTCGATTAGGTTCTGTTTAATCAAAAAGTCCAAGTACTCCTTAAGAACACTACAGTTAACGTTAGCCTTATACATTATATGCGTCAGCTTCAATGGACCACGGTGAGCTAACACTT
>JBNAWC010000022.1:0-17900 GCA_049700035.1 Candidatus Bathyarchaeales archaeon | reverse complement strand
CACATATAGCTGCTCTGCAGGCAGCCGCCTGAACCGTTCGGCCACCCCGGCAATTTTAAAAGTATTTTGAACTTGGATAAATGTATTTAGGCTAGTTTGCTGTGAGTTTTTTGGTGATTTCTCTGTAGATTTTTAGGGCTTTTTCTTCGTTTTCGACGTTTTTTATTAGCATGCGTCCGCCTTTGAAAAGGCTTATTTCGTAGTTTTTGTGGTTGAATATTATTGCGAGTTGGGATTTTATGCGCACTTTGAAATGGTGCCTAATTTTTTCGTAGATTTGGTTTAGGTCTAGTTTTAATGGTTTTTCTGGGTTTATGTTTACGGTTTTTCTTCCACATAGCCACACAAGCTTTTCCTGTTTTTGCTGGGTTGTCGTGCCGTGGCATGCTGAGCAGTTTTCTCTTTTGAATATATCTATTATGGTGAAGTACATGTCGCTGAAATCACAAATCATAAGTTTACCCTTTAACGTTGAGCCTATTCCAGTCAAAACTTTTATTGTTTCCATTGATTGCATTGTTCCAATTATGCCGGGTGTGGCTCCAAGGACACCTCGTACGTCGCATGTTAAGATGTTTTTGTCGTCTATGTCTGGGAATACGCATTCTAGGCATGGTGTTTCAGGAGGGGCGAACACTGATAGGTTTCCTTCCATTCCTATGGCTGCGCCAAAAACGTATGGAATTTTAAGTTTTGTGCATGCTCGGTTGACGATGTAGCGTGTTCTCATGTTGTCTAATCCGTCGACAACGCAGTCTACTCCCGCGATGAGTTTTTCAGCGTTTTTTGTATTCAAGTTTTCGGATATTGGTTCAACCTTTACCAGAGGATTAATTTTCTTTAGTCTTTTTGCTGAGACTTCTGCCTTTGGATAGTGTAAATCATCTTTGCTGTACAAGACTTGTCTATGCAAATTGTGCAATTCAACTGTGTCTTGGTCTATGAGACGTAGGTAACCAACACCTGCGAGTGCCAAGTATAGTGATGATGCTGTGCCCAGCCCACCCAGTCCAACGACTGCGACTTTTGAGTTTGCAAGTTTCCTCTGTCCCTCCCTGCCGAGTTCACGCATCACCATTTGGCGACTGTAGAATTCGTCGTAAAAGGATTCATTCAGTTTTTTGGGCATGGACTTTCTCCACTTCCAAGTATTTAGTTGGCTATGCTATATCTGCCTTTTTTCAAAAACTGCCTTTCATATATCTCTTTAACCCTATGTATAGTGTCCGCCTCTTCAGGGGATTTGTCCTCTCTTATGCGGCTTATCCTTGCGAAACGTAAAGCCATGCCACACTTGTATTTTGGGCTTTTCTGAATTTCATTGTATGTTACTTCAACAACTATTTTCGGAGCGACAAAAACTCTTCTAGACTCCTCTTTTATGGCTATTTCCTTTAGGCGTCTTGTCATTTCGATTATTTCGGCATCTGTTAAACCCTTAAACGTCTTGCCAACAATTAAGTATTCGCCAGTTTCAGCATCACGCGCAGCCAAATAATAATCTGAAAGCCACTTGTGCCTTCTACCATAGCCGTATTCCGCTGCGACAATAACTAAATCTAAAGGTTCTAGGACTGGTTTTATTTTGTACCAGTGTCTTCCGCGTGTTCCTGGCACATAGGGGCTGTCTAATTTTTTAGCCATTAACCCTTCATGTCCCTTGTCTAATGCCTCTTTTAGGAATTGTTCAGCTTCGTTGGCATTGTCTGTGATTATCTGCTTTGCTAGGGGGATTTCTCCAGCGTTTTCTGCCAGCTTTTGTCTCCTTTTTATGTATGGAAGCGAGATTAGGCTTTCGCCGTTTAAGTACAGAATATCAAACAAGTAGAGTTTTATTGGAATCTTTTCGGCCATGTCCTTTATTTCGCGTATTCTTTTAAATCTTCGCATCAAATGTTGAAAAGGTATGGGGTTTCCCGCTTTGTCGACGGCTATGACTTCGCCTTCAACTATTGCTTCTTGAGCCTTGAATTCTTTTTTTATTTCTTCGACTACTTCTGGCAGGCTTTCCGTCACATCAGTTAATCTTCGGCTAAATATCCGGACATCTCCACCTAGCTTGTGTATCTGAACTCTCGCTCCATCCAACTTGTACTCAAAGGCTGTTTTTCCACCGTGTTCTTTTAGGGCTTCAGCAACATCGTTTGCTATCTGCGCAAGCATCAGCTTTACTGGTCTAAAAACCTTGAACCCTACTTTTAGCAGTCCGTCTGCGCCTTCTTTTTTGGCTATGGCTGCAACTTCGCCTATGTCGCCTATTGTCATGCTGGCTTTTTGAACGGCTTCTAATGGAATTTTGAAGGCTTTTGAAATTGCTTGTTCCATTAATCCTTCATGAAAGCCCGTCCGCATCTCACCTATGAGAATTTTCACGAGGTATTTGGCTTCCACTGGCGAAGCTAGGCTTAAAAGGGCTTCTATTAGGCGTTCTTTCCTTTCTCTTGAGCCTTGTCCAATGGCTTCGGCTATTTCTTCGAAGCTTCGCCTAACTTCGCCTATTGTTAAGGCTCTTTCTAAGAGCGTTGTTTGCCTCTTGATTTTGCCTCTTTCAAATATCACTTTTGTGGCTGAGCCTATGTCGCCTGTTTCGCCGAAAACCTTTGTGAATGTATCCTGCTCTACCTCGGTTATTCGCATTATTATGTTGCTTAGTGTTGACCAACTTACCTCAAGCGTTTTCTGGCTCCATTTTGGGAATGGTCTTCCAAGAATCATGGCTACTGCAGGCTCAACTTCGTTTGGTTCGAGATTTTTCATGAATTCTGCTACGGCATTTACCATGACAAGCCTTTTAGTTGTGTTCTCCAGTTTTTCGCACAGTTCAGCCAAGGCCTTAAACCGTGTTGGCATAACTTTTACCTTAAACTTAGCCAAATTTTGCTAGGCTACTTGAAAAATAAAAAGTGTTTGCCTAACTTAAAAGGAAAAGGGGTGTTTAAAATATTTAGAATGAAGCCTCCAGCTTCTCTTTTATCTCTTTTATCTTCTTCTTCAGCTCTTTCACTTTTTCTTTATTCTTTAGGGCTTCGTAGCAGTCTCTGGCATATTCTAATGCGCTAACTCCATATCTGTCGAATCCCTTGTTGAAGGATAGTTCTGCGGACTTCATGAAATATTCAGCTGCAGTTTCATAATCCTTGAGCATGTACGCACACTCTCCAGCCTTATAAAGCATCGATGTGGCATCGAAAAAGTTGTTTTTCTTCAGGTAAAGTTCTGACGCCCTTAGAAATTTTTCTAGAGCTTCCTTGTACTTGCCAGTCTCAAAGAGCGTGTTTGCATCCTTGTGCAGTTTTACTGGGTCTTCCTCCACTTTTTCTCCAGTCATACATAATCCACTCATGACTTGCTATTTATCAGCATAATACTCGCATTTAGAGTTTTCCCATTTTGTTAACGCTTGTAAATGCTTAAAAGACCTTTAAAGGGCAAATAATTATAGTGCAATTTCGCGGATTGGAATCATGGCTTTAGAATGTTTCAAATGCGGCAAAAAATTTCCAATGTTTCCTCCACATGGTTCATGCGGAAATTGTGGGGGACCGCTAGACTATAATTTGCCTCTTTCATCTGCGCGTAAACTGGGAGTTTCGGGTTATGCTGGTTTTTGGAAGTATAAGCGTCTGCTCCCACCAGTTAGGCACATAGTAACTTTAGGTGAGGGTGATACGCCTCTCCATAAGGCTGACAGGCTTGCCAAACTTTTAGGTTTAAAAGAACTCTACTTGAAAGACGAAACTAGAAACCCGACAAACTCGTATAGAGACCGCGCCTCTGCCTTGCTAACATCGAATGCCCTGGACCTTAAACATGATACGCTTGTTTGTGCAAGCATGGGAAACCTCGGCGCGTCCCTGGCTGCTTATTGCGCAAAAGCGGGACTGAACTGCCACGTGATAGTGCCTAAACTTGTTGATGTTGGTAAACTCGCTCAAATGCTAGTTTACGACGCCGTTATTGAAGAGTTTGGGGAATTTATCGATGAGGCAATACATAGAGCTGAGGTGTTGGTGAAGGAGCTGAGCTGGTATCAAGCAACCGCGGAGCTGAATCCGCTTGTAATTGAGGCTCAGAAAACAATTTCATACGAGATTTTCGAGCAGTTCGGCGTTCCAGACTGGATAATAGTTTCTATGGGCAGCGGTGGAACAATATACTCAATTTGGAAAGGCTTCAAAGAACTTGAAAAGCTAGGCTTAGCAAAAAGGCTTCCAAAAATGGTCGGCGTCCAACCCGAAGGGAGCTCGGCGATAATTAAAGCGCTTCTTAAGAAGGGGCGTATATCAGCAAAGCCTTCAACAAAAGCCCTTGCTTTGCTCGTCAAAGAGCCTATGCAAAGTGAACTTGCAATAAAGGCGATAAAAGAATCAGGAGGCTCAGCTTTAACTGTTTCTGACAGCGAAATTTTCACGGCAGAACTCCAAATAGCCAAACATGAAGGCATATTTGCAGAACCATCAAGCTCGGCGGAAATTGCAGCTTTGAAAAGGCTTGTTAAGGAAGGGCGAATAAATAAAGATGAAAGCGTTGTTTGTCCAATAACTGGAAGCGGACTTAAAGCTACGGACATTCTGCAAGCATTAACCAAGAAGCAGAAAACGGCAGTATTGGGCTTAGAAATAAGCACAAAAGATAAAATCCTAAGGATTCTAAAAGAAAAGGACACTTACGGCTATGATTTATGGGAAAAACTCGGAAAAACAATGACAAGAGCAGCAATATACCAACACTTAACAGCGCTTTATGAAAAAGGCTTAATAGTCAGTTACAGAAAGGACAGAAGAAAGTTTTTCAAAATAACGCAGCGCGGCGAAAAAGTTCTAAAGGCAATTGATGATTTAAAACTGCTTTTGTAGCTGGAAAAGCTAATATAGTATAGTTACAACTATACTAAATCGATGGCTATAAAAGAGCAAAAAACTCAACCATTCAAGTTCGCCGTCACAGCTGTGTTCACAGCACTCGTCTGCATAGTGACAGTAATTTTTTCAATTTCCGTTCCTGCAACCGAAGGTTTCTTCAATATAGGGGAGTCCATGATTTTTCTCGCTGCCCTACTTTTTGGACCTTTCGTCGGTGCTTTCAGCGGAGGAGTAGGCGCCATGCTGGCTGATTTATTATTAAATTTCCCGCATTATGCGCCTGCCACGCTCTTTATAAAGGCATGTGAAGGTGCGGTTGTGGGGATGTTAAAGAAGAGGAATCCTAAATTTAGTTCAAAATTTCAGTGGAAATTTTTCACAATGCTTTTGGGGGTTGTTGCTGGCCTTCTTTTAGGATGGATTGGCTCAACGTACTATAGCGGTGAAATCCAACTCACTTTAGGCTGGAGTACATATGCCTTTTATCTGCCGATGGAGTTTTGGCTAATTCTAGGAGCAATAGTCACGATATCCATAGGTGCATTGGGTTTTTTAGCTGAACCAGAATTCGGCTGGATGGTTTTTTCAGTGGTTGTAGGCGGTTTTGCGATGGTTTCCGGATATTTCCTCTACCAAATGTTTCTGATTTACCCACTCTTCAAAATTGAGGCTGTTGCGATAGCGGAAGTTCCAATAAATATTGGACAAATGATAATAGGAGCAATCGTGGCGTTGCCAATAGCAAAAGTTGTATGGCGCATATTCCCATACCTAAAAGAGAAATAGGCGAAGGCGCTCAAGTTTAAAAACTGTTGGAGGATAATGCGTTGACTCTTCCTTTTGGAAAAATTCCGACAAATCTATTAGAAGAGGTCGTCTTCAAAAATCTAGGAGTCAAACGCGAAGAAGTAACTATTGGTCCATCATTGGGATTTGACGGCACAGTTATAGACGTTGGCAATAAATCGCTGATTGTTTCCATGGACCCTATTACTGGCGCTTTGGAGCGCATAGGCTGGTTGGCAGTAAACATCAACGCAAATGATGTTGCCACTTTCGGCGTAGAACCAGCCTTCTTCTTCTCTTGTATACTGCTTCCAGAAAAAGCTGATAGAAAGACGCTTGAAACAATATGCGCGCAGATGGATGCTGCAGCTAAAAATTTGGGAATAGCCATTGCTGGCGGACACTGCGAAGTGACACCTGAACTGACTCATCCAATAGTTGTTGGCTGCGCAATAGGAGTTACAAAGAAAGGAAATTACGTGACTGCTGGAAACGCCAAGGCTGGAGATAAGATAATTCTAACCAAGAGCGCTGGAATTGAGGGCACGGCAATTCTCGCTTCAGACATGAAAGAGGAATTAAAGAAGGCTGTTGACGAAAAGTTACTGAGCAGAGCAAATAAATTTTTCGATAAAATAAGTGTTGTTAAAGATGCTCTAACAGCCTTCAAAACTGGCGCGGTTCACGCCATGCACGACCCAACAGAGGGTGGAGTCGCAGGTGGCGTACATGAAATGGCAGATGCTTCAAAGCTTGGCTTCAGAATCTTCGAGGAAAAAATTCCAGTTGCTAAGGAAACTCTCCAGATTTGCCGCTTTTTTGACATCGACCCACTTTGTTTAATTGCCTCTGGAAGCATTCTGATTGCCGTTAAGCCTGACTACGAAGACGTTGTTCTACGGAGTTTGAGGGATGCTGGGATAACTGCGAATGTTATAGGCGAATTTTTGCCATCACCAGAAAAGCGCTTTATCATACGCAAGGATGGAAGTGAAAGGGAATTGGCTAGACCAGAATGCGACCACTTATGGTTGGCGTTGGAGAAGAGGTTAAGCTAGGAGTTTGCTGAAGGATTTTCTAGGTCTTTTTAGCTGGTTTATCTTCTGCTGTAAGCGCCTATATATGAAATAGCCCCTAATATTTCTAACCATTTCGTTAACTCCTTCTCCATGAGAGTGGAAAACGCTGAATGAAGGGTCAACAATTATCTTGTAGCCTCTGGAAATCATTTCCTTGCTCCAATCATAATCCTCCAAGCCATACCTTTGGGTTTGCGGTATGAGTTTCGGTAGGTTTTCATCAAAGGGGTAAATTTGCCATAACGATTTTCTAATTATGCAGTTGATTGTGGAGCACCAGTCTTGGCGTAAAACAAGTTTTTGCGAAAAATAATACAATAGCTTATCAAATTCTCCAAAAACTTTGCCTTCGCTGTGTGGCAAGAAGAAACCGCTTACTCCCGCAACATTTGAATTTTTGAAATGTTTCACGCCGTTTTGAAGCCACTGAGCTGATGTTGGAAGAGAATGCGCATTCATTATGCAAACTAACTCGCTTTCTGCCGCATGTACACCCAAATTCGTGGAATATGCATGTGAAAATTCACTATCGGACAATGTGACCACTTTAAGAGAGATTTCTTTATCTCGAAAAACTTTCCAAAAATGCTCTGAGATTTGGCTCGCAAGAAAACGCTTCTTTTCTTCTGAAGAATAATTATCTACAATTATTATCTCTGAAGGCGTCAGCGTCTGCACAGCTAACATTTCTAATAGTTTTTCTAAGAATCTTTCCTTATCTCTTGTTCGAATCACGACTGAAACTTTTTCACTTTTCATTCTTTGCCCGTTGTTTTGCTGTTAATTTTTGGGATAAACTTCTGTAAAGAACATAAACAGTATAGAAAGCGTAGGCAACAAACAGTTTTGGCAATTTTCGAAGCGACCCAAAACGAAGGTTATCGGCAAGTATCCTTATGCTCCCTTTTATCGTCCATGTTTCTGGCGGTCTATAATGTATGCAGTATGGGTCATAAGTTGCCACCAATCTATAACCCTTCTTTTCTATCCATTCTTTAATGAACATATCTTCGAAAACGTGCAAGTCTTTTGGAATTTCTATATCTTTAATGGCATCGTAGCGTACCAGCAAATCGTGTGTTCCCCCTCTTAACTCGAAAATTTTTCGCGTTATTTTTAAGAAAAGTTTTAGTGTTTTTGGGTTTTGTATGCTCTCCCAGATTTCTGTGCCCCAGACCGCGCCAACATCGTTGCATATAAACTTCTTAGCCTTTTCGTACCATCCGTCACATAATGTTACGTCGCTATCAACAAAGATGAACCAGTCCGTCTTTACTTCTCTTATTCCCTTCATCCTCGCGCTGCCACGTGTGCCATTATCCATTATTAAAACAACATTTCCGTATTTACCATGAAACTTTTTAGCTATTTCCAAAGTTGAGTCCGTTGAGTAGCCATCAACAATTATTAGGCGGTTAATTGGCACATTTCGGTAAACAGAATTCAAGCATTTTTCCAATGCTCTTTCGCTGTTTTTTGTAAGGATAACAACGTCAACAAACTCGTTGTACATCAGAGGCACCTATTTGTAATCAGTATCCGTGTATCCATCCCGAAGGGTAGTCTAAAGGATTTAAAAAATAATCTATCAGCTACACTAAAAGTGAAATCCACAAAGCATTCAACTTTAATAAATCTGTTCCTTAAAATGCCACTAATGCACTTTTCCCACTCACGCGGAGTCTTTACATTCACATGTGTCTTATCAAAATCTTTCAAAATCTTCTTAACAACCCGTTCAACAGTCTTGTTTGGTGTAGTGCAAAGAATTATGCCTTCACATGTATCACACATATTTTGAAGCGCCTTAAGAGGATCTTGGAGGTGCTCTAACACTTCAAGGCATATTACTAAGTCAAACTTCTTTTTAAATGGAAGATTCCTTTGAACATCGCAGACGGCAAATTCATCTGTATTTATCGTTTTTTTGGCTTGTTTCACACCGAACTTGGACACATCAACGCCTATGACTTCGTATCCAAGCGACTTCAGAAGGCTTACGCCATACCCAAAGGCGCAACCCACATCCAAAGCCGATTTTCCATATCCATTAAGCAGATTTAAACCAGAATTTTTAGATCCCCATTTGAGCAATTCTAGTACGTGGCTTTTAATTGCTTTTTCTCTTTTTGAATATTTCAGGTGGGCAAAGTATTCTTCGCCAAATTTTCTGAGAGTTTCCGTTTCCAATTGTTAACACGCACAAATTTAGAACAGTGATTGTTTAAAACCTTTTATTTTTAGATGAGTGGGAATGGCGATGCTTGCATAACAGTTTATATTTAAATCAAACATTTTACGATTAGGCTAGAGCAAAAACGTGGTGCAAACAGTTGTCGCCAATGCCCGCCAAAAAAGCGTTAAGCGTAATATCACGAGCATTAACTCCAAACAGGCCATACCATGTGCAATGGATGGTTACAAGAAGATGCAACTATCGTTGCGCTGGGTGCAATGTCTGGAGAAAACAAGACACAAAGGAACTTTCTACGGAAGAAATTAAACGTGGCTTAGACATTCTACGGAAACTTGGCGTTTTAGAAATAGTAATATCCGGTGGTAACCCACTTTTAAGACCGGATATTGATGAAATTATCGAGTATGCATCACGTTTTTTCATTACGACAGTTTATGACAATGGTAGCATGGCAGCCGAAAAAATTGATGCATTGCGCAGCGCGGATTTTGTTGCAATTTCAATAGACAGCCTCGACCCTGATAAAAATGATTCTATTAAGGGCATTAAAGGTGCATGGGAAAAAGCCATGAACGCTGTTGAAAAACTGCGAAGTGAAGGAATCAACGTAAGCGTGTCGCCAACAATTTCGCAGTTTAACATCTATGAAATTATGGATTTTACTAAATTTTTCTTGGAAAAGGGAATTCCATTATGGTATTGCCTATACTCTTTTGACCTTTCAGACCAAGCGCGTTCTCTTTTCGGCATAGGCAAGGCGAACGACGGGTTCCTTATAAAGGATAAGGGAACGATGGTTGAACTATGTGATTCTTTAATGAATTTGAAGCGTAAAAATAGTAAAATTTTAATGACAACCAAGGTTTTAGAGGCAATGAAACATTTTTATGCGGCTGGCGAGAGGACATGGAGATGCCGCGCTTTGCGAAGTTTTTTTGTAATAAACCATTTGGGCGAGGTTTCTGGTTGCCACCTTCATAAGCCAGCCGCCTCGATTTTTGAGTTACCAAAAGTTTGGAACAGCAAAAAATTGAATGATTTAAGGGAAGTATATAGCAAATGCCGAGATTGCACTTATCTCTGTTATATCTTCTATTCTATTCATGGCAGCGTCGTCGGTAACATGCAAATAGCTAGAGATAGGTGGCGAAGTGCAAAACTTTTTTTAAAAAGGGATTAAGCCTCTAAGTTATTTAAAAGGTTGAGTATTTCTGCAACTTTTTGTGTTAGTTTTTCATCGAAATGCTGTTCATCGTCCATGTTGAACAGCGGTTTTTCATTAATTTGTGTGGCTATGCCAGAGTTTTCTATAATTCTCGGTCCAGCATCTTTTGGCCTTTTTACCTCGATTAACGCTGGTAGAAGCATGATGAAAATGAATGTTGCAATTCCTATCATTATAGCTGAAAACTCTGTCGGATTTAGATTCGGAACAGTCATCTTTTTGATGGTATGCTACAATTCAAAATATAACTGTTTCCATTACCAGAGTGAAATGTTTTTGTCCAACTGTTTCGACTTTTCTTGGATAACTTTGCGATAAACAAATCCGCAAGCGCCTTTGCGCATATAGGTATGTTATAAATGAAGGCAAAAACCAAAAGTGGAAGAAGCCATTGTGCTCTTGTTCTCCCATCAAGGTATGTTCCTATCCCAACCTCGAAGAACGGGGCAAAGTTTCCTACAAAACTGTAAATTGAAATGGGAATTGTCGGCCAAAATACGAATGTGGTTTGTTGTGGCTTAAGAATGAACAGTACAGTTCCTATGATTAGTGAGAATAAAACTATGATGGGCATAAAATAAACGTTCAGAAGGAGGAAACCGTCGATTTTTTCTTTTAAATTCAAATTTTTACTTTTTAAAACACTTAGTGTGTGTTTGAAGGCGCATTGCATATGTCCCTTCGCCCATCTGTATCGTTGCCTCCAGTAGGCTCGCCAACTTTCAACAGCCTCTTCATAACATTCTGCTTCATTCATATAACGCACTTTATAGCCTTCAAGATAAGTGCGAAAAGTTAAGTCCGTGTCTTCTGCGAGCATGCTTTCATCCCAACCGCCTAAAAGTTCTAGCAAGTTGCGTCTTATCCCTCCGACGGTTCCCCCGAACTGCGGGATAAGTCCCAAATTGTCTCTTGCCTCTTGGTCGATTCTATATCCGCCTATTCTTTCCAACGCAACCAATCTTGTTACAACGTTTTGTGGTTCATTTAGAACCGTGATTCTTCCTTGCACTATCCCAACCTTTGGGTCCGCAAATTCCTTTACAAGTTTCTCAATTATGTCGCGTTGTGGATAATAGTCTGCGTCGAAGCAAAAGATGAATTCGCCACTTGACCATTTAAATCCAGCGTTTAATGCCGAAGCTTTTCCTCTGCCCCCCTCTTTTTCGCTTCTATGTATAACTCTTATGTAGTTGTACGCTGATGCATATTGATTCGCTATTACACTGGTTTTGTCTGTTGATGCGTCATTGATAACTATCACTTCCATTTTATCCTTTGGATAAGTTAGCTCCGTCATCCTCTGAAGTATTCTTCCGATGACGTTTTCTTCGTTGTGTGCTGGAATCAGTATCGAAACTTTGGGATAATATATCCCGTTATTTTTGGCGAGTTTTCGGCGCTCACCATCATTTATTAAAACGTTTAACGTAAAAATGTAATGTCTTACGAGATAGGCTGCCATTAAAAGTGCTGATACCACGAATAGCGCTTCTAAAATTTCAATAATCAAGTGAATTCACCTTTTCTCGACAGTGCTGTTAGGCTTATTGACCAAAAGAAAACAGTCCACATGACGTTCAAGAATGGATTGATAAGCGCGTATAAAATTTTGAAAGGCTCTCCCATATAATATGTTCCAAAGCGGGAGAATAGAAAGAAAAGGTAATTCCAACAAAAGCCGCAAGCATTGCCTAAAAGTAGAAGATAGGCTTTGCGTGTCCCAGAACCTTCCAAAGAATATGTTAGAGTAATGAAGAGTGCGTTAAAAACTGCAAGCATAACAGCTGACTCCGTGTTTATGAAAATTGCCGATAAGAATAAGCACAAAGCAACACCTGTCACTGAAGCCGCAACTGTTAATGCTCTCTTGCATTTGTCTATTTTCAAATTTTTCCTTCCGTATTTTTAGAATTTAATTCTAGAAAACAAAACTAGAAAATTATTCTAGAAGTTTTTAAAATTTGCGCAATTCAACGTAAAAGTGATTAGACACTGTTATGCTTTTCTTTTCCTATGTAAAACCATGTTATCTATTACGCTGCAGAGAGCTTGAAAAACTTCCTCAGCCTCCAGATTTTCTGTGTCTAAAATTAGGTGGAATGGCGCGAAGTCTTCTCCGAGGCTAAAGCCATACAAGCTCTTGTATATTTCCTTTGTTTGCTTCTCCTTCTTCTCTAAAGCCCTAAGGGCTTCTTCGACGCTTATTCCGTCTCTTTTCGCTATTCTTTCAGCTCTTTTCCTCGGTGAGGCTTCAAGCCATATTTTGAATCCCTTTTCGAGAAGCCACGGCATTGTCCAACTATCTAGGACTACGTTTCCTTTCTCCGCAAGTTCCAAAAGCTTCGCGTCAACCATCTTGTCGAATTTCGGGTCTTTTCCCCGTCTTTCTAGGAAGCGCATTCCTTCTGGGCTTTCCCACCATCCGCGCTCAAATGGTTTGTAGCCCTCTTCCATGGCTAGGGCTTTTAACGCGTCTCCGCCTGAATAGTACGTTAAACCGTATTTTTCGGCTAGTTTTTTTGCAAGCGTGCTTTTTCCGCTTCCAGCCAGTCCGCAAACGCAGATAATTATTTTTTCCTCATTTTTCGCTTTTCTAGTATTTTTCATTCGTTTGGCTCCTCAGAGTTGCCTAAGTTATCCTTGCCGCTTGTTTTAAAGCATTTTTTAAGCAGTTGTGGCAAATTTTTCCGCCATGTAGCCGCCAAATTCTCCTTTTGCTTCTATTGAGTTTGCGTATTTTAGCTGTTGTTAATTGCGGGATTCCAGCCAATGGTTTTTTGCATAATGCACATGTCGGCGCTGCTGTTAACTCCTTCTTGTAATGCATCTTGCTTCTGCCTCCTGGCAATGCTACTCTTAGGCGTTTTTCGCTTCTAGTTCGGAGATGAGGCTGAGGCATTCTGTTGCTATCCTCCCTTTATTCTATTGGCATAATGCCTAACAATCTGTTAAAAATTGTGCCGAAGAAAAATGAGCATATGAAGTACCACCAAACTACGGAAATCGGCATGATGCCTGGAATATAAGCCACGGTTTCCATTCCATATAGTGGTATTAGTACAAACCACCAGATGAAGATGTAACTGAAGGAAATTCCAAATAAAATCATTTGGGGTTTAGCCATTTTTGCTTGCATACTCATGATTTGGGGTTCTTTCTTTTTCAGTTTTTCGAGGAGTTTCTTGTCTTTTGTGCGTATTGCAATGGATGTTTGGGAGCGGTATTCTGCAATTTCCTTCTGCATTCGCCTATACTGTTCCCAGCCGACAAAATGACTTATCAAGAGTCGATTGATAGACGAGCTTGTAAATGAGATTGCCATGCATATTAGCATTACAATGAGTGTTGCTTGTGGAATTATTGCCTCTGACATTTTGTAGCATCCTTTTCTTTTTGTTTTACCTTCAGCTTAATAACTATTATTGCTTGTACGCTGTGAAAGTTAAAAGTGTAAAAGGAGTTTATTCGCCGAATATTCTTCTAAACGCTGGGTACATTTCCGAGACTCTTTCACGCGTTAAAATCTCATAATACTGGTAGATTATGCCAACGGAAAGCAGTATGCCTATTCCAGAACCGAAAACGCCGAAGATGTCTGAAACTCCAGCAATAAGCCCAACGATTATTCCGCCTAGAACAGTGACTGCTGGAATGTAACGTTTCAGGATTGGCTCCACTGCCTTTTCAGAACGCCTATAACCTGGAATTTGCATGCCTGCGTCAACAAGCTGCTTAGCCACGGTGGATGGACCGAGTCCGCCAACTTCAAGCCATATAAGCGAGAAAAATGCGCAGAAAGCCACCAAAATTGCTATGTAACCAATCGTCCTTATAGGGTCTTCCATGGCTGCGGCAAAATTTCCAGGCGAAGTTACATAATACACTAAACCGCCTGAAGGTCTATAGCCAGTTAGTGTGCCTTCTGTGTTGTATACTGGCGAAAATTGGCCTAATAGGTTAAACCAGAATATCTCATTGTTTCTGTTGTAAAAGCTCCAGAAAAGCTGCGAGAAGAAATATATATTTGCGAATAGAGCCGATGCAAATATCACTGGAAGGTTTGACACGTACAATAGTTTTATTGGGTAGCGGCTGCGGAATCCCTTATAACCTGCGTAGGAAAGTGGCAATTCAACTCTAACTCCCTCAGCATAAATAATAATTAGAAAGGCGGCGATTGTGGCTATAAAGCCTAACATTGAAGGATGTTGTCCCCTGACTAAAAGTCCTGATATTTCTCTTCCACTCGATAAAGTTTGGAATAAAGCCACAAAGAAGCCGCTACTTCCAAACTCGTCTACTGGCGCTGTCACAGCGAAGCAGTCCCAAAATATGCGTTGCGCAACGCCTGCTAATATGAATAGGCTTATACCGCTGCCGAAGCCCCAGCCCTTCTGTACGAGCTCGTCTAGGAGTAGGATTATTATTCCAGCTGCTAAAAGTTGCAGAAAGACTATTACCGCCATTGAAGGTTGTAATGTTCCATACATTCCTCCGATTATGTAGGCTAATGCTTGGACGCCAGTTAATACTATCGCGAACACTTTACTCGCGATTGTGAACAGTTGCCTGTCCTCTGGTTTTGACATGTCGCATTCTATCATTGCTGAGCCTATTAAGAGCTGTAGTATTAGTCCGCCAGTGACGATTGGACCTATACCAAGTTCTGCGAGTGTGCCGCGGTTTGATGCGAAAATTATTCTTAAAGCGGCGAGTTCTCCTAAAGCTGTTCTTTCAATGCCGAAAAGTGGGACTTCAGCCATTATTAGGTATATTATTGCTGCGAGTGCCGTCCAAAAGATTTTTTCGTTGAAGCGTACTCTCCTTTCTGGAGCTTTAACTTCTGGTACAATTCTTGCAATTGGCTTAAACGCGTTTAGGAATCTTCCAGCCATTTTTAACAGCCCTATTCTGCTTGTTCTTCACTTGCGGCTATAATTTCTCCGCCAGCCTCTTTTATTTTTTCAGCTGCAGAGCTTGAGCAAGCCGCAATTTTCACTTTAAGTGGTTTTGTAACCTTGCCAGATCCTAAAAGTTTGGTGTATCCCAGACTCTTTAAGTCTATGAATATTTTTTCTTCGGTTTTTGTTTGCGCTATTTTTTCAGCTATCTCGTCGAGTTCTCCAACGTTTATGACTTTTTCCTCTGTTCTGAGGCTTTTAGGCGAGGTAAAGCCTTTCTTACCGAAATATTCTGGCTCGTATTTTATGACGTAGCTCCATCCGTGCTTGTGTCTTCCAGCTTTGCGGTATCCTTTAGAGCCAGTTTTTCTATGCTGTCCTACTCTGCCGTAGCCACATGTTCTTGAACCACGTTTCTTTCTGATTTTCCTAAGCTTATGTGGCATTTTCTAAACCAGCTATTTTGTCTATTACCTTCTTTTCGACAGCCTTCTTTAAGCGTATCTCAAGCACACCGTTCTTGTATGTTGTGCGCAAAGTGTTTGGAATCACTTGCGAAGGAAGATTTAAACTTTTATGATAACGCCTATCAAAGGCTTCTGCAGAAATGATCAACTGCTGTTCCTTCACAGTTACTTTTAGGCTTTCCCTAGGGAAACCAGCAAGACCCGCCACAACTGTTATTTCATTTTCCTCTTCAAAAACGTCAATCAAGGGCTTCGGCTCTCTCCATTTTTTCGTTTTATGCAAGTTTATTGAGATTTTATAGGCGTAGGGGTTCTTTCGAGTTTTAATCTTCCTTACGTTTATGTGTTTTTTGATGTTGATGAAATCCTTGTCTTCTTTAAAGGCTTTTAGCCACTTCGAATTTTTCCTGCTTCTCCGCCACTTCGCGCTCAACGTTTTCTCCTCTAAGATACAATGGCATTCCAGAAGTTACTATAAAACGTATCGCAAAAGGAGATGTAAACTGAATATGGCTATATCATCCGCTTTATTAACTCGTTGATTTTTTCTCCGCGATATCCAAGCTCGCCGCCGACACTGTAGCCTTTCTTTATTTTTCCCTTGAAACCCTTTTTGGGCGGATGAAGTTTAAAAACTGGCTGGATTCTTGGCAGTTTCCAATATTCAACTTTGCAGTTTAAGATGGCTTCCGCAAGCTCTTCAAGCGATTTATAGCCTAGCTTCTGCGCGTACTCTTCAGTAAACTTCTTACCGCCGACAAGTTTTCCACGTTTTTCTATTAGCGCTGTCACTGTTTCTTTTGAGGCTTCTCCCCATGTTATGAAGTTCTGCGCTGTTTTTAGCATGCCTAAAAACGAGGGACGATTGTCAATTAATACGGCATAGTTATTTCTTGTTAAACGTAGCATTTTCAATGTTTCTCGCACTTCAAGTGGGGCGCTGATTGTTCCGCGCACCCGAACCGCGATTATGCATTTGCGTTCTTCTGCTTTTTCAGTCACTTACTTCACCCAATCCATCGGCGTTATCAGACTGTAAGTTCTCTTTAAAGCGTCAAAAACGGCGTAGGCAAATGAAGGAACAGTCCGCGTTGAACCATAACTTCTGGTCCAACAATCCTTTATTCCCGCTAAACCCAAAATTACCTTTGAAACTTCGCTTGCAACGAGACCCAAACCCCTTGGACCTGGAATAATTACCACTTTTACACCACCGCATTTTCCGTCAACTTGGAACGGAACTGAATGGGGCTTTCCGCAACCGCATTCCCAGCTTCCGCAACCTCTCCTTACGGGAGTTATGTTTAGGCGGGCTTCAGCAGCTGCTTTTTCGATGGCAGTTCGCACTTGACTTGCTTTTCCAGCTCCTAAGCCTATGTAACCGTCTCTGTTTCCGACGGCGACGATGGCTTTAAACCTTGATTTTTCGCCAGCGTCTGTCTGTTTTTGAACAAGGTTTATGTTTATGACTTCTTCCTCCAACTCTGGTAGGAGGACATCAACTATTTGTGGTTCTCGTATTTGATAACCGCCTGCAAAAACCTCTTCGATAGAAGTTATTCTTCCCTCTTGAATCATTTTTCCGAGGCGGGTTTTGGGAACCCACTGTTCTAGGGCTTCATATTTACCTCTTTCCTCGTTTCTAGTCATCATTTCTTTTTGCCTCCGCCTTTAAAAGCGGCTAATATGCTTGCCTTAACTTGGGCAAAATGTTTTGCAATGTTTTCGGGTTGAACTTCATTCTTCAAATACTGTGAGAATCTTGACTGGTAATTTTCCATACTTGAAGCTAAGATTTTCGCATACTCTGCAATGTGTTCGCCGCTTATTCTTTTGTCATCTGGCATTTTTTCTTCACGGTGTGGAACTTCAACCTTCGCGTCTAAAACTCCCTTGAGAGCGGCAAAAACCCTCGCACCCTTTGAGGGTGAGTGCAATCCTATATCTAAAATTGCTTCCTCCACACCTTTTGATTTCGCCTTTAACCCGCAGAGTAGACCAGTTAAGTAGGCTGCTGGGATGTTTCCTCTTGGAGCTTTCCATCCAAAATCTTCCAGTTCTCTGCTATGCGCTGAAACTAAAACTTTGTCCCCTTCTGGTTCAGCCACAACAATTTGTGCAGTTACATTTTTTAGGGATGTGCGAACCACGAGGCGTGGCTTACCAGAAATTATTAGAGCTTTCCTCTTTCTATAATCTGTCTTTCCTTCTCTTCTGCGGCGGAATGGAACGCAGTAGTTTGAACCTTTTGCCATCAACGTTTCCTCCAAAGTTCATGAGCCTTCAGATAGCGTTCCAAGTCTGCGACAGAGCTGAATCTCCCGCTGCTTGCCATCTTGTAAAGCTTTCTATAGGCGCTTTCGGTAATAATTTTCTTGAC
>JBNAWC010000021.1:0-18024 GCA_049700035.1 Candidatus Bathyarchaeales archaeon | reverse complement strand
TATCCGTGGCGCTTAACCACTCGCCACGTTTAACATCATAACATGGGACAATGTTAACTCTCACGCCTTCAACAATCGCCTCAAGGTAGGGGTGCTCGGCAAACCTTTCAATCTGCTCTGAACCTTCTGTGGCTTTTCTTGCTACTTTTAGGCAGACTTCGCCAAGAGACTTTCTTGGAATTGACGTTGGAACACGCATGAAAATGTCTATGTCTGGCTCTTCGCTAAGCCAAGTATCCTTTGCAACGGAACCCTCAAGTCGCACGGTTGCTTTTACGCCCAGGGCTTTACAGGCTGAAATGATGTTTTTCTCAAGCTTTTCCGCTAAAGCCTTGATTTTTTCGCGTTCTCCCTTCTTTGGCGTTATTCGTCCTAGAACTGTTTTGCAGATTTTTTCGATTTTCTCTTGCATTTACTTGTCTTTTCTCCTGCGCTATTTTTGTGGGCAATGCTCTTTGAGGGTTGAATATATTGGTCCTTTTGGCGTTAGGTCGCTTCTTTTCAGTCTTAAGCACGCTGCATGCACTGTTCCAAAGTTGTAGTTTAAATTTTGGTTTATGCATTTGACAAGTTCCGCCTTGTTTCTTCCAGACTTTACCCGTGCAATTGTTAGGTGCGGGCTAAAGCCCTTCGGGTCTGGTGCAAAGCCTAAACTGCGCAGACGCGGTTCAAGTTGGTTGAAAATCTCTTTTAGTTGGATTGCGCCTTCTGTTATTCCAGCCCACAGCACACGTGGATAATGCATGTTCGGAAATGCGCCTATGCCGCTTATTTTCACATTGAAAGGCGTAAACTGCACTTTCCTGAGTTCTTCGCCGATTTTTTCAACCGTGCCGCTTGTTATGTTTCCGAGAAACCTTATGGTTATGTGTATGTTCTTCGGCTCGACAAGTTTCAAGTCTGCGCCAGTCTCCAACAACAATTTTTGCACATCGCCTATTCTTTTTAGAATTGATTCGTCTTCTATGTCGAAGGCTATAAAGCTTCTAATGGTTTCTGGCATCATCTATTCCTTCGCATATTCTCTATTAGGCTTTTCCATAAATGCTTTTAACATAAAAGGGCATTGTAATAGCCAGTTAATTCCTGAATCCAACGTGATGCACATGACGTCAAACAAAGTGGAAAAACTTGTGGTTGGCGTTGCGGGCATGCCTGGCGCTGGGAAATCTGTTGTTGTCGAGGTTGCGCGGGGAATGGGCTACGATGTTATTGTTATGGGGGATGTTGTAAGAGAAGAGGCGCGCAAGAGAGGTTTAGAGTGCACTCCAGAAAACCTTGGGAATATTATGGTTGAGCTTAGGCTTAAAGAGGGAAACAGCGTAATAGCCAAAAGGTGTATACCGAAGATATTGGAGGCAAAAAGGGCGAAGGTTATAGTTGACGGCATAAGAAGCATGTCGGAGGTTGAGGAGTTTAAGAGGCACTTTCAAAATTTCGTATTAATCGCCATTAAGGCTTCCCCAGAAACAAGGTTTAAACGCTTGTACCACCGCAAGAGAAGCGATGACCCGAAAAATTGGGAAATCTTCCATGAAAGGGACATGCGTGAACTCTCAGTTGGTTTGGGTGAAGCCATAGCCAAAGCTGAATATACGATAGATAATGAGTGTACGCTTAAAGTTGTTAAGATGCAAATTGCGGAAGTTTTGAGGAAGGTTGAGGAGAAATGGATAAGGTGAAAGTTCTGGTTGAGGTTGAAGTTAACCCAACAGAGGATGAAGGAAAGGTTAGACGTGCTGTTGAAAACATTTTTGGAAACCTGACATTCCAGTCAAAGCCACTACGCAAGGGAAACATCCTAATAGGCGAGGCTTCTGGACTTGAGGCACTTACAAAACTTTACAATTTGCTGCGGAGGGAACGCATCCGAGACGCTGCAAGAAACATCTTTCTTGAAGGCGCAAATGAAAAAACAGTAAATTTCTGTTTGAACAAGCAAGCTGCCTTTGCTGGGCACATCTCGTTTTCCAAAGAGGTTGCAGAATCACCGTTAGAACCAATAAAGGTTAAAATTGAATGTGACAATCCAAGAGAGTTGATTGAGTGGCTTGTTTCAAAATAGTGTGGTGAACGCAAAATGAGTTTAAGAGAAGTTTACAAGCATATTGATGCCAACGCTGACGCTTTTGTTCAAGACCTTGTCAAACTTGTAAGACAGCCAAGTGTTTCCGCAAAGGGCGAAGGAATAGAAGAATGCGCAGACTTGGTAGAGGAAATGCTGCAAAAAGTAGGCTTCTCAACGAAAATTCTTCGCCAAAAAAAAGGAAATCCCGTTGTTTATGGAGAGCTTAAATCAAAAAGCGCCAAGAAAACGCTTCTATTCTACAACCATTATGATGTGCAGCCACCAGAGCCCATAGAAAAATGGATTTATCCACCATTTAGCGGCAAAATAGTTGACGGTAAAATCTTCGGTAGAGGCGCCACGGATAACAAGGGAAATTTTGTTTCAAGGCTGAAGGCTGTACAATCACTTTTGGATGTTACTGGCGATTTGCCCATCAACATTAAATTTTTTGTTGAGGGCGAAGAGGAAATTGGAAGCCCAAATCTAGAGCCAATAATAAAAGAAAATAATAGTTTATTTTCCGCAGATGCAGCCATATGGGAGTTCGGTGGAACCAACAGGCAAGGTAGACCACATTTGTATTTGGGTCTGAAGGGAGTCTTGTCTGTTGAAATAATGGCGTATGGCGCCTCCAAGGATGTTCACTCGGCAAACGCGCCATTAATAGTTAATCCTGCTTGGCGTCTCGTTTGGGCACTAAACCTTCTAAAGGCTGCTGACGAAAAGATTTTGATCGATGGCTTTTATGAGAATGTATTGCCGCCCTCGGCTGATGAAATTGAATGTTTAAAGGAAATTCCGTTTGAAGAAGAGGAAATTAAAGATGAATTGGAAATAAAGGAGTTTTTGGGAAAGAAACGTGGACAAGAAGCCTTGAAAGCCTTGCTCTTTCAGCCTACTTGCACCATAAACGGCTTAATTTCGGGGTATACTGGTAAAGGTTCAAAAACTGTCTTGCCGCATGAAGCCGCTGTAAAGCTTGACTTTAGGCTTGTTCCAAACCAAAAGCCAGAGGAGATTTACACAAAGCTTGTTAGTCACTTAAAAAAGAATGGTTTTGGCGACTTAAAGATTATCCAACATGGTTCCACAGAACCATCAAGAACGCCAATCAGCGACCCATTTGTAAGGTTTGTTGCAAGAACCGCTGAGAAGATTTACGGCAAAAAAGCAGTTGTTTACCCGACAAGCGCGGGCTCTGGACCTATGCACTTGTTTAGAAACTTTTTGGGTTACCCCGTTGTTTCTGTGGGTTGTGGTCATCCAGAAGCTAATGAGCATGCGCCTAATGAGAATTTGAAAATTGAAAGTTTCATTCAAGGGATAAAATTTATTGCAACTTTAATCAGCAATTTTTCTCGTGAACGGTGCTAACATTGTCCTCAAAAGCCACAATAACACCTCACGGAGCTATTCTACTCGGAAGCTACGTGGCTTGCGACGCTTACGAAGAAATGAGACCATTAAGGGTTGTAACCCACGCACACGCTGACCACATGATTGGACTACAAAGGAGTCTAAGAACATGCGAAAAGGTTTTGATGACTCCCGCAACAAAAGATTTAATCGATGTTATGAAGAGTCCGCTTTTTCTCATGAGCGGATTTGTCGAAACACTTGATTATGGAAAAACTTTGCAGCACATGGAAGAGCGAATAACATTCTTTAGGGCAGATCACATAGTTGGCGCGGCGCAGGTGCTTGTTGAAGATGCTGAAGGAACGCGAATTGTTTATACTGGGGATTTTAGGATTGATGAGACTCCAGTTTTGGAGGCTGATGTCCTTGTCATGGAGGCAACTTATGGAAGTCCCAATTGTAGGCGCTCTTTTGATAGGGATGTTAGGGAATTGCTTGTTTCAATTGTTGAGGAAGGCTTGAAAAGCGGCACTGTTTATGTTTTTGGTTATCATGGCAAACTTCAAGAGGCTATGCAAATTTTGCACAGTGCAAACGTTAAAGCGCCGTTTGTTGTTCCAGAAAGAGTTTTTCATGTTTCCAGAGTCTGTGAAAAGCATGGCATGCGCCTTGGACGTTTAATTCTCTCTGAAGAAAGGGAAGCAAGAGGATTGCTTGAGAAAAATTCGCCTTGTGTTGCCTTTTACCACATGAGTTCGCGGGACAGGTTTGGCAATAACTGTTTTAGGGTGTATGTTAGCGGTTGGGAGTTTGACTTGCCATGCCGCGAAATTTCCGAAAGGGAATACATTGTCGCCTTGAGTGATCATTCAGATTTTGACGGCTTAATGGAGTACGCTAGACGCTCTAAACCGAAGTTTGTTGTTACGGACAATTTTCGGGTTGGTTATGCTGAAACTTTGGCTAGGGAAATTAAGAAGCGCTTTGGAGTTTCTGCTTTGGCTTTGCCTAGGCGTTAGGGTTTGCGTAAAGCGTAGTGTAGTGAATATTACGACAAAAGATTTATTTCCTTCCCCATCGCGTTTTATTGTAGAATTCGGATTAGATTCCGAATTCACACATCTTAAATAGCAGAAACAAGACATTCCGAGTGCGAACCGAAATGCCCTCCCCACTACAACCAGAGTTCTTCGCACTGTTAGGCATAGACCTCTTTCTAGCAATAAGCCTACTGACATGTCTACTCGACAAGCATTTTCCATGGCAACTACCATACGTCTACCAACTAGCGGCTTTGGCTGGTTTCGGGCAACTGCTCATAAACCGCGAGTTTATGGCGATGTTCGGCGAGTACATGCGCTTCTGGGGAAGCTTCCTCTACTTAATAGTGGCTCTAGCAAACATAGTCGCCATAAACGCGTATCTTGGCGTAATAAAGAAGCTGCTCGCATACGCAAAAGTCTTCATGTTCACAGTCACGTTTCCAGCCGTAACGCTTTCCGCGTTCTTCGTGACAAACTACACGGAAATCGCCACACATCCAATTATAATGCTTCCAACGCTCTCTTGGGAAGCCACATTCATAGGCATAGTCGCCTTCGACACGCTTGTAGTGGGTGTGGGCACATACGTGTTCTTCAAGCCAAAATGGTATTACATCGCAACGGGTGCAGGCGCAGCGATAATCGGCTCAAGCATATACGTTTTGGTTAAGCCTTCGTGGGGAGCGGCAGCCTTCGTAATATCCGCAATAGCCCTAGCATTGGCCTGCATCCTAGTCCTAGGCGTAAGCATCTACGTACTCGCAAGAATATGGATAGAAACCCTAAAAGAAAGGAAAAGGAGAAAAGGAGGTGAAACAACAAAATGAAAACAAACATCAAAAAAATACTAAAACTAGCAACATTGCTTGCAACATCACTACTAATAGCCACAGCAAGTGCAACTACTTATAACTATCTATATCTGCAGGGTACCGTCACAATTGGTAGTCAAAAAATAGTATGGATAAAAACTGCCACAGGTGAAGTTACCGGAGACACTGTGACAATAACTTTACAAGTTGAATCAGATATTCCAGCATCCTTTAATGATACTTTATATTTGAAGAATAAAGATAATGCTGACCACAACATGACCATCAAGGTTACTTCGGCAGTGTCAAGTGGTTTCAGCTACTTCTATATATACATATACGAAAACTTCACTAATCCCGGTACATGGCAACTTGTTGATACTCTAGATGTTAAAACACTAAACGACGAATACAGTACCTACACAAATAACAAACCATTACAAGCGGACAGCTATTATAAACTGGACTTTGAAATTAAAACCACTTCGGGTGCAACCTTCACAATTAAGGTTACATACGAGTAGCCCTATTTTTTTCTCTTTTTAAAATTCTATACTCGTTTCATTATTTGTCTATCTAACCAAGATTAACAACGTTTTTCAAGGCGAAATGAAGATGGCAAATGCTATGACCAATCATCAAGTTTTCATAAGCTTAACTCCAAAGAATCGAAGTTATTGAAGAATTGCTGGATTTAAAAAGCAACAAACCTCTACTAAGTGAATTAGGCTGATTCTGTGGTTTCGCGAAACTTTAAAAGCGATGACCTCATGATTGGTAAAAGAGTGAGCGTATATGGATAAGTCTTCTTTGGTTTCGGGTTTCTACAAGCTTAGCGTTAAAGAGCGTTTGGCTTTTGTTAAGGAGTTTGCCAATTTAACTGATGAGGAAGCCGCCTTACTGCAGAATACTGGTGGTCTGCCCTTAGATTTAGCTGACCGCATGATTGAGAATGTTGTTGGCGCCATTCCAGTTCCGCTTGGCATAGCCGTCAACTTTCTCATAAACAAACATGATTACTTGATTCCAATGGCTATTGAGGAGCCTTCCGTCGTGGCTGCTGCAAGTTACGCGGCTAAAATGGCAAGGGACGGCGGAGGCTTCTACGCAAGTAGTACGCCGCCGATAATGATTGGGCAGGTTCAAGCGGTTGGCATAAAAGACCCTTACGCGGCTAGGTTACGCATTCTGCAAGCAAAAGAAGAAATTTTGAAGAAGGCAAACGACCAAGACCCGGTGCTCGTTTCAGTGGGCGGAGGAGCAAAAGACCTAGACGCAAAAGTTATCCAGACAACGCATGGACCAATGGTTATCACGGAGTTGCATGTGGACTGCCGCGATGCCATGGGCGCTAATGCGGTAAACACGATGTGCGAGGCCGTCGCGCCAATGATAGAGCGCATAACTGGCGGACGCGTTTACCTGCGGATTATATCGAATTTGGCTGTTAAGCGCTTGGCAAGAGCATGGTGCACCGTGCCAAAAGAGGCTGTTGGCGGAGAAGAAGTCGTAGACGGCATAGTGAACGCTTGGGCTTTCGCCGCTGCAGACCCATATCGCGCGGCTACGCATAATAAGGGAATAATGAACGGCATAATCGCCGTAATAATCGCTACGTGCAATGACCACCGCGCAATCGAAGCTGGCGCACACGCCTACGCCGCAAGAAACGGGCAATACACGACGCTTTCCACTTGGGAGAAGAATGGAAACGGCGATTTAGTGGGCTCTATTGAGTTGCCAATGGCAGTCGGCTTGATAGGCGGAGCAGTGCGAACGCACCCAATAGCCCGCATAGCATTAAAAATACTGGGCGTAAAAACCGCAAATGAATTCGCAGAAGTGTTAGCTGCGGTTGGTTTAGCCCAAAACCTAGGCGCGTTAAGAGCCTTGGCGCATGAAGGCATACAACGCGGGCACATGTCGCTTCATGCAAGAAACATAGCCATAGCCGCGGGTGCAACTGGCGAACTCATAGATTTAGTTGCCGAAAAAATGGTTGAAGAACGCAAAATCCGCATTGACAGAGCCAAAGAACTAATCGAACAGCTTAAAGCCTCTGGAACCGCATAAACTTACGCCGAGTTCAAAGCCAACCTTGGAAGCTTGCAAAATGAAGATAATACCTGGACCAGCATCAAAGGAGCTAGGCGAAAAAATAGCGCAAACCCTAAAAGCTGAAACCGTTCAAGTAACCTTCAAAACTTTTCCAGACGGCGAATCCTACATACGCTTCGAAACGGAAACATTGGAAAATGAAGACGTTGTAATTGTGCAGACAACAAGTCCACCGCAAGACCAGAGGCTCATACAATTGTTTCTTATGGCGGACAACGCCAAGGACATGGGAGCAAAAAGCATAACCACAATCGCACCATACTTCGCTTATGCAAGGCAAGATAAACGGTTCATGACTGGAGAAGCCTTCAGCATCAAAACCATCATGACGCTCTTGGAAAGTTGCGGCGTAAACAAGCTTATAACCGTTAATGCGCACAGCCCAGCAACGGTAAAAGCCTTCAATGTTCCAGTTGTGGACTTGTCGGCTGTTCCATTGCTTGCTGAACATTTCAGAAGGGAAGGCTTAGTGGAAAATCCTGTTTCGCTTTCTCTGGGCAAGAAAGCATTGAGCATGGCTATTGAAGCAAACAGCGTTCTGAACGGTGGTTTTGACTACATTTCTACACGAAGAGACGTTGTAAGCGGAAATGTAACGCTTGAAGAAAAACCCTTGTCAGTAAAAAACAGAGACGTGGTAATATTTGATGATATCATAAGCAGTGGCGGAACAATGGCGAAAGCAGTAAAATACGCAAAAAACCAAGGTGCACGTAGAGTTTACGCCGCTTGTGTGCATCCGCTTTTGATTGGAGACGCCCAAAAAAAGATTATGGAAAACGGTGCTGATGGGATAGTTGGCACAGACAGCGTCCCAAGTCCAGTGAGCAAGGTTTCGCTTGCGCCATTAATATGTAAAGCCTTAAAGCCCTAAAGGAGCATGAAGGTGGCCAAGCTATTCTTTCTGCTTTCAGGCGAACATGAAACTCTGCCAACTTCGGAGTTAAAAGCCATACTTGAAGCAGAAAAACACCCATACAAAGTGGTGGAAGAACTTGACCAAGTATTGAGGGTTGAAGCAGACGCGAGTTGCGTGGAAAAGATAAGGCATAGAGCCGCATTAACGCGAATTTGCGGACTTGAACTTTTCACATGTGAGGCTGAAATAAACGCAATTGCAAAATCCCTACGCTCCACAAACATAAGCGAGTTTTTAGCTGACAGTGAAAGCTTTGCCGTTCGCGTTAAAAGAGTGAAAGAATACGCCAAAAAACTTGACAGCATGTTTCTTGAAAGGAAACTCGGCGAAATAATACTTGATGCCAAGGCAAAAGCGCGTGTAAGCCTAAAAAACCCAGACAAGACGTTCATGGGAATATTAACAAACGAAAAGTTTGTTTTTGGAATAAAACTCGCGGAAATTCCGCCAAAACCCTTCGTTGAAAGACGCCCAAAGAAAAAACCCTTCTTCCACCCATCCGCCATGCCGCCTAAACTGGCAAGATGCATGGTAAACCTAGCCAAACCAGAAAATGGAAACATCGTATTTGACCCATTCTGCGGAACTGGAAGCATGCTCATCGAAGCTGCACTTATGGGTTTTAGAGCTCTGGGTTTAGACGCGCAGAGGTACATGGCGAGGGGAAGCCTCAAAAACTTGGCATATTTTGGCATAAAACCAGAAGGCATCATAGTCGCAGATGCACGTGAACCACCAGTAAGAAAGGTTGACTGTATCGTGACAGACCCACCCTATGGCAAGTCAGCTTCAACCCTAAAAAGGACGACGAAACAGCTTGTTGAAGAAGTTTTAACAGCGGCTAAAGACATATTAAAAGGTGGAAAAAGGATTTGCATCGCGTCTCCAAAAACGTTAAACATTGGAAAAATTGGTGAAAGCTTGGGATACAAGCATTTGGAATCCCATTTCGTTTACATCCACAGAAGCCTAACAAGAGAAATAGCCATCTTCGAGAAGGTGTAAGCATGAGCCTAAACATAATCTTCCTCGGCACTGCTGGAAGCGTCCCAACCCCAAAAAGAAGCTTGCCAGCCATACTAATACAGCGCAAGGGAGAACAAATAATGTTTGACTGCGGCGAAGGCGCCCAAAGACAAATGATAAAAGCAAAAACAAGCTTCCACAAAAAAATGAAAATCTTCATAACGCACATGCACGGCGACCACGTTCTAGGCTTGCCAGGGCTACTCCAAACAATGGCACTTTTAGACAGAGAAAAGAAGTTGGAAGTTTATGGGCCGCCTGGAATAAAACGTTTCTTGGAAGCCATCAGAGAAACCGTTCAGTTTGTGCTAACATTTCCAATAGAGATACACGAAATAGGCGATGAAGGCATGATATGCGAGGAAGGGGAATATGTTGTCCAAGCAGTTTGGGCTAATCACGTAATTCCAAGCCTTGCATACGCGTTAATCGAAAAACCGCGCCCGGGAAAATTCTATCCAGAAAAAGCGAAGGCGCTTGGAGTGCCAGAAGGACCGTTGTGGTCAAAACTGCAGCATGGACACAGTGTTAGGCTGTCGAATGGACTATTCATAAAACCAGAAGATGTTACTGGACCGCCAAGACCTGGAAGGAAAATCGTTTACACGGGCGACACGAGACCGTTTAGGGGTTTCGTTAAATTTGCAGCTAACGCGGACATAATCATCCACGATGCCACTTTGGACGACGAGCTTGGCGAAAGAGCTGAAGAGGATGGACATTCAACGCCAGAACAAGCGGCAAGAAACGCGAAAAAGGCAAAGGCGAAAAAGCTTGTTCTCACGCACGTCAGCGCCAGATATGACGATGCAAGTGTGCTTTTACAGCAAGCGCAGAAAATTTTTAAGAACACGCTTGTGGCTGAGGATTTTATGAAAATAGAAGTTCCGCTTTTGGAGAGCTAACGCACTAAATTAGTAGTTGTTTAGTTTTTTCTACGCTTTCCATGACATGCTCGATGGACTCAACTATCACGACGCCATCAAACTCTGTTTTCTTTAGAATTTTCGCAAACTTTTCCCAGTTTACTGTACCATAGCCTATTCCTAAATGCTGGTCTTCCAGTCCATTGTTATCGTGGACATGCATGTGAACTATTTTGTCCGCAAATTTCGCCAGAAACTGTTCAATTTGTCCATTCAAGTTTGCGTGTCCAACATCTAAGGCTAAGCCTATAGGCTCGTTAACTTCTTTGTAAAACTTTTCAAAATCCGCGATGCCCTTCATTAGGAAGGGATATGGTTCTGGCACGTTTTCTATAGCTACTCTTACACTATAATCATCTGCAATCTTTGAGAGAAGCCGCGCTGTTTCACGGTTTCTAACCCAATCAACATTTGGGTAGAACATGCTAATGCCAGTTTTCAGCCCTGGATGGAAAACCCACATGTAAGCGTCTAGGCTGTTTGCATTAGCGATTGATTTTTCCAGTCTCCTAAGCATAACCCTCAACATAAAATCGGATGGTGAAGCAATGTTTATGTCCGCAAATGGCGCGTGAACTGAATATTTCAGATTATAGGATTCTCCCAAATTCCTTAAGGTTAACGTTTTTCGATTGTCTAATGCATGAAACCCGTCGTCGACAACTTCTATGTAGCGCACTTTCGCTTCAACTATTCTTTCAATCATTTGCGCGAAGGGCTTACCCAAACAGTGAAGCGTGGACAAGCCTATTTTTTGTTCTGCCATATTTTGTCCAGCCGAACCTTAATTTTGTCTGCGTATTTGAAGTTTCCTTCTTATAACGCTATTTTTGGAAAAACAAACTATTAACCATTCATAATCCGATTCTGCCTCTAAAGTGAAGATGTACTCCTAATTTAGACTCAATATTCATACAAGTTAAATGTGAAAAGTTGGAGAATCCACTTGATGCAGCCGTGTTTACGATGGAAGCATAAGAAATGTCGAGAGAGGTCAATGCTACAGCCGAGTTTACAGAGCATCTAATAAGTGAAAGTGGATTTCGCAGTTTGGTTGAAAATGCAGCTGTCGCTGTTGGCATTACGGACACTAGGGGGCGTTTTGTGTATGTTAACAAGGCTATGACTGATTTGTTGGGTTACTCTGCCGATGAGATGCTTGGGCGTCCATTCAAGTTCTTTCTACATCCAGAAGACAGAGCCAAAATAATACGCTTATTCCTCAGAATTATTATGTTGCGTAGGCAGCCAAGAGAATTGGAGTTTAGGGCTTTACGTAAGGATGGTTCAATCCTACATTTGTGGTCAAAGCCCACTCGCTTCGTTGTTAATGGCAAAACGGTTGGTTTTCAAGCAATAATGGTGGACATAACCAAGCTTAAGGAAGTTGAAAAGAAGCTGACAGAAACCAACATAAGGCTCGAAACCATTTTTGAAACGGCGTCGGAAGGCATAATGACTGTTGATGAAAATGAAAACATAACTTTCGTGAACAGCGCATTTGCTAGGATGCTCGGCTATGAGGGACATGAGCTTATTGGAGTAAACCTACGAAAATTCGTCGATGAAAAGAGTTCCCAAAAGATAATGAGGCAGACACAAGTCAGAAGGCAAGGGAAAACTAGCCGCTATGAAATAACCTTATACACTAAGGATGGCAAACCACGCGTTCTCCAAGTTTCAGCGTCACCGCTATGGAATGAGAAGGGCGAGTATAAAGGCGCAATAAGCATCATAATGGACGTTACCGAACGCAGAAAAATGGAAGAACGACTAAGAGAATCTGAGGAGAGGCTTAAACGCCTAATAGAATATGCGCCAGACGCAATCTACATAAACGATTTACAGGGCAGATTCATCGACGGGAACAAGCAGGCAGAAGCCCTAATAGGCTATAGGAAAGAGGAGCTTGTTGGAAAAACCTTCTTTGAAGTTGGAATTTTCCCAAGTGAATATCTGCCAAAAATTAAGGAGGCAGTAGCCAAAAACATGCGTGGAGAAAAATATGGCCCAGAAGAAATCGAACTGATAAGAAAAGATGGTGAAAGAATTTTTGTTGAAATATCGGCTTTTCCAGTGTCCAGCAGCGGAAAAATCGAAGTTATAGGCATTGTTAGAGACATAACTGAAAGGAAGCAAATGCAGAAAAAGCTTGAGGAGTACGCTCAGCATCTCGAAGAACTTGTGGAACAAAGAACAAAAGCCTTGAAAGAAGCACAGGAGAAACTCATAAAAGCTGAAAGGCTTGCCGCCATTGGGCAAGTTGCAGCTATGGTGGGGCATGACCTTCGAAACCCGCTCACGGGCATAAACAGTGCCGTTTACTACTTGAAGAATAAGCTGACTGCATGCGCTGCTGATAAAAAAGTCATGGACATGCTAAAGCTTATCGAAGAAAGCGTGGAACACGCTAACCGCATAATTGCAGATCTTCTTGAATATTCGCGTGAAATAAAATTGGAGTTCACGGAAACTACTCCGAAGGCATTAGCAGAAGAGGCATTGACAATCGTTCAGATTCCAGAGAAAATAAAAGTTGAAGCTTTGACGCAGGACAGCCCGAAAATAAATGTTGACGTTGAAAAGATGAAAAGGGTCTTCGTTAACATAATCAAGAATGCTGTGGATGCCATGCCCAACGGCGGCAAACTCACAATAGCATCAAGAGAGGCTAATGGAAACGTAGAGACGTCCTTCACCGACACTGGAAATGGGATGACAAAAGAGGTTATGGACAAGATTTGGACACCGTTCTTCACGACAAAGTCTAGGGGCATGGGTTTAGGCTTGCCAATCTGCAAACGTATCGTGGAGGCGCACGGCGGCAAAATTTCAGTAAAAAGCGCTGTTAACAAGGGAACAACTTTCACGGTGACTATTCCAATAAAGCCAAAAAGCAGAGAGGAAGGGGGTGAAAAAGTTCGGTTAGACATGCCAGAATACTTGTCGTCGACGATGACGAAAGCATAAGAAAAGTATTAAAAACCATTCTAGAAGATGAAGGATACATCGTTGACACTGCTGCAAGTGGAGAAGAAGCCATAAGAAAATCCCACAAGAAATTCTACAATTTGGCGCTGATTGACATTAGGCTGCATGACATGGAAGGCGTAAAACTCCTACAAAAGTTAAAGGACACTGTGCCAAAAATGCGAAAAATAATGGTTACTGGCTACCCGACGCTCCAAAACGCGATGGAAGCATTAAACAAGGGCGCAGATGGTTATGTCGTGAAGCCCCTTGACATGAAAAACCTCTTGGCGATAATAAAGGCGCAGTTGAGAAAGCAGGAGGAAGAGAGAAAGTACAGTCAAGAGAGGGTTAAAGAGTTCATTGAAACACGCGTAAGGGAACTTGAGGAGCAGAAAGTGCCAAATTAAACTTTTAGTTTCGATTTCTGTGTGGAATTCCACAAGTTATAAAAGGAATTAACCCTAAATCATAGGCGATGCGCCATGAAAAGAAAATTTTTGTTAATTCTAAGCCTTTTTGCTTTGCTCTTTGCAACACTGTCCTTTAGGTTTAACATTGCTGAAGTTGAATCTATGGATGGAATAGACCCTTCAAAAATTTATGGCATAATCATGCTTTGGAACAACTCCATGAGCGTGTATGACGTTGCAGTTTCAACCGATGGCGGATACATAGCGGCTGTGAATGAGACTGGCTTATACTATTTTGAGTGGAACGTTTCAACTCCTAAATGGTGGTATTCTGGAACAACATTCCTTTCCGTAGCAATATCTGGCGACGGAGAATACGTGGTTGCAGGCGACAACAGCGGATATTTAAGCTATTTTAACGATTCACGAGCAACAACTGGCGAACGCTCAGCCCCAACATGGACAAGCCAATATCTTGGAGGACAAGTTGAAAGGGGAACTTTAGACATGTCCTATGATGGCGAATATGTGGTTGTGGGTGGAACAGGCATAACCATATACTACTTTGCTGAATGTACAACAAGGTCTGGCACTGCTGAAAATCCAACTTGGGTGACAGGTTTCCTCGTAGATGACTTTTACGCCGTAAAAATATCACCGAATGGCGAATATGTTGCCGCAGGCGGAAGAAACAGTTCCATTGAGGGCTTTGTTGTTTTTTATAAAGATGCAACTACTGCAAGCGGAAGTTATGACCCCTTATGGATTTGTCGGAGTTATATACATGCTCCCATAATAGATTTGGCATTATCTGAAGATGGCTACTCTGTTGCTGCAGTGGATATAGGAATGGTTCCTGAAGGCACAGCAACCCTATACTATTGGGCAAATGCCGCAGACATTTCTGTAGAACCAGAGCCTACTTGGACCAGAAATGTGGCGTTCCTTTGTGTGGATATGAGCTATAATGGTGCCGAAGTTGTGGCGGGCACATCCCCTGCGGGTCCATGCGGCTTGCACTTTTGGGCTAATGCTAGAGAACGTTCTGGTTATAACCAAGCTGAAAATTGGACGAGACGTGAAGGTGAAATTATACGGGATGTTGCCATCAGCGGTAATGGTGGTCTAATAGCTGCAGCCGCCCAAGCTCCAGATGAATCCAACAACACTGCTTACTTTTTCAAGTCTGACGGCACACTGATAGCTAACTTCGACCTACCAGAATTCAGTCCATTGGTTTCAATGTCGGGAGACGGCGTGATAAATGCCGTTGCGGGTCCAGGCTATGATAGTCTTTATGTTTTTCAAACATTGGTGGATACTACTCCGCCTTTAATAGAAAATGTGCATCAGCAACCAGCCAACGACAGTGTTTATCCAGAAGACGAGGTTATTGTTTATGCCGAAGTCACAGACGACCTTAGCGGAGTAAAACAGGTGCGCTTAAACTATACTTACACCAATAGCACGGGAACATGGAGTGAAACTGTTATCATGGATAAGTCGGAAGGAAACACCTACTATGGCAAAATTCGCGCCTTACCATTCTGCACAAACGTGACATACATGATAATAGCAGAAGACAACTTTAACAACATAATTACAACTGAAGAAATGGGACAAGAATACAAATATCATGTAATCCCAGAATTTCCAACACAATTGGTTCTTTCATTATTCACTGTAGCAACGCTACTGGCGGCAGCAATCGGTAGGAAAAGGCTCTTTCAAAAAGCAAGAAATTGAACAGCAGTTTACACTTCCTCCTTATTTTTCAACCAAAAGCTCACACCACATCACATTCTATTGGAAAAGTTTATTTCATTGATAAGTGTGTTATGAACAAAACGTTGGCGGATAAACGTCCGCTGGGATGTAACCCTACAAAAGAGGGTTGAACCATAAACTAGGAAGGAGGAATGCGTTAAAATGGCGTACAAGTACATTGCAGAGGCTTGGTCAAAACCAGAAAAATCCTTTGTAGACGAGCTTATGCGCCAGAGGCTAATCGAATGGCGTAGGCAACCAGCCATAACCCGCGTAGAAAAGCCCACGAGACTTGACAGAGCTAGAAAGCTGGGTTATAAGGCGAAACAAGGCTTCATAATAGTCCGCGTCCGCGTTAGAAGAGGCGGCTTGCGTAAACAGCGACCGAGAGCTGGAAGAAGACCAAAACGCATGGGTGTTAAAAAGTTTAAGCCTGCAAAAAGTTTGAGGCTAATAGCCGAAGAGCGCGCTGCAAGAAAGTTTCCAAACCTTGAGGTGTTAAACTCTTATTGGGTAGGCGAAGACGGACGCTCAAAATGGTTCGAAGTTATAATGGTGGATCCGCATCACCCAGCGATAAAGGCGGATAAGGACATAGGCTGGATAGCGCAGAAACAGCATAAGAAAAGAGTTTTCAGAGGTTTGACAAGCGCGGGCAAGAAGGTTAGAGGGTTAAGGCTGAAGGGACGCGGTGCTGAAAAGTTTAGACCAAGCAAGAAGGCTGGTGTGGGAGAATAATCCCTATGATGGCTTTAAAGCCAAAGGTTTTCAAAAAAGATGGAAAACAGCGTCTAGGAAAGGGCTTCAGCAGAGAAGAACTGAAGAAGGCTGGAATAAGCCTAAAAGACGCCTTAAAGCTCGGAATCCCCATAGACGCTAGGCGGAGAACGGCCCACCAAGAAAACGTTGAGGCAATTAAGGGTTTTCTGGAAAGCTTAAAGGGAAAGCCTCGCCGCAAAGTAAAATCTAAAAAGTAATGTGAGCTTTTAATTGATAGCAGTGATAGCATCTTTGTCTTCTAAAAACCCAATAGGATACATTGACATAAGGGTGTTTGCACACGCTACAGAAGACCCGGAGAAAGTCCTCACAGCAGTTCGCAACATGCTCCCACCAGAAACGCTAGACGCCATCACATTCAAGAAGTCAAGTTTAACTGGACACCATGGAAACCCAATAATACTATTCGAGGCAAGAGTTAACGACAAGAACGCGGTTCAAGCGATTTTCTGGAAAATTGCCGCGAGCCTTGGCATTATGGACAAGGAAGTATTGAACAGCGAAATTGAAAATCATTTGGAGAGGGGAAACCTCTATCTTAGGCTTGATAAGCAATCCGCCTATCTGAACGAGGCGAAAATTGCGAGGGCTGACGCAATCCACTTTAAGATACACTTCAAAAAGGAAAAGCCGAAAGAAATAGTTGAAATTTGCAGAAAGTTTGGGTTGCTCCCATGAAAAGAGCATATGCAGACCTTCATTTGCTCCCAAATCCGAGAGATTTGGAGCAAGTTTCGCGAATTGTAAGTAAGGCTTTGGAGCTTGGATACAAGTTTGTAGGTATACCTTTGCCGCAGAATTTCCAGCAAGAAGAAATCCAGAAATTGAAAAGCTTGTGCGCCGAAAGCGGAATCGACTTCGTTTCTCGTGTGGATTTAAAACCGCGAAGTCCAAAGGAGTTAATTAGAGACTTGAGGAAACTGCGTAGAAAATTTGAGTTAGTAGCTGTACTATGCACTTCAAAGAGTGTTGCCAGACAGGCGGCAAAAGATAGACGCGTAGACCTCCTAAACTTTCCAGTAACAGATTTTCGCAAAAGATTCTTTGATAGAGCGGAAGCGGAACTGGCTTCAAACGCTTTGGCGTCGCTGGAAATAGATGTTAAGCCGTTGCTTACGCTTGAGGGACTGGCAAGAGCACGGTTCATACAAAACTTGAGAGGAGAAGCCACAACAGCGATTGAATATGGCGTTCCAATAGTGGTTTCGAGTGGCGTTGCAGACGAAAAGCTAATGCGAAAACCAATGGAACAAGCCTCTTTGACTTTTCTCTTTGACCTAGACGAGGCAACAGCCCTAAAAACAGTGTCAAAAAACCCAATAGCCATAATGAAAAGGAATAGGGAGAAGCTCAGCCCAAAGTTTATTGCGCCTGGAATCCGCGTGATTCGGAGAGGAAAGGATTGTTGAAGAAGGCGAAGAGGCGTTATTTGGCGCTTAAAATAGAATCTGCGGAAAAGTTCAACGCGAAAGAATTTATTGACAGTGTTTGGAACGCGGTGTTAAAGCTTTATGGGGAGTACGGCGCAAGCCAAACGGGCTTAACACTGATAAGCTTTAATGATGAACGCCAAATAGCGGTTATACGCATTTTGCACACTGCTCTAAAAATGGTTAGGGCGTCAATAGCAACAATAACGGAAATAGGCGGAAAACCAGCAAGCATTCACATACTAACAGTTTCAGGAACAATAAAAGCACTAAACAAGAGAACACAAAAAGCAAACCAATAGCAATTCATTTAAGGATGCATAATATTGTAAACTTTGGGGGATGATGTAGCCGTCCCAGTATTTACATAGTTTTCATTATTGTTGTTCA
>JBNAWC010000020.1:16807-20063 GCA_049700035.1 Candidatus Bathyarchaeales archaeon | reverse complement strand
GCAATAAAAAGGAGAACAAAACTCTCTAAACCTTTCCACCCGACATCCAATTTCACAATAACCCCCTCACTAAAGCGCTTTGAAAGCTTCAAACCACCTGTTATACAAGCCTAGCATCTCAAGGGAAACACTTGGCTTCCTATCCTCCAATATTTGCCTGAAATCATCCATTGTTAAACCCCTAGGCTTGGCTTGCTTGTTTATCGCTTGTCCAGACTCAAAGAATTCTCCTATAACCTTCAACTGGGCTGCTTGGCAAACATCTCTTATGTCGCTTCCAGAAAAGCCTTCAGAAAGCCTAGCTAACTCGTGCAAGTCAACGTCTTCTGCCAGCCTCAAATTGTTTGTGTAAAGTTTAAACATCATCAAACGTGTGTGGTGGTCTGGGAGCGGTACAAGGATTCTTTTTTGGAATCTTCTTATGAACGCCCAGTCCAAATCCCAAGGCTTGTTCGTGGCCCCAATAACGTAAACATGAAGCTTCTTGCCCTTATCAACAACACCATCCATCTCCTTTAGGAATTGGTTTCTAACGCGAACCTCTCCTCCAACCTCGTTTGAGTGCTTACCCATCAGAGAATCCAACTCGTCAATAAACACGATTGCTGGCTTTCCATTATTTGCTGACTTCCTAGCAGAATTAAAAAGCTTAGCAACATTCTGCTCAGCCTCACCAAGCCACTTAGACATTATCGAAGCAGCGTCAATAGAAATGAATGTTGCATCTATCTCCGTTGCAACAGCAGCAGCCAACAAAGTCTTCCCACAACCAGGAGGACCAAACAAGAGGATTCCCCTAGGCCATCCAAGCGGAAACAGATCTGGTCTCTGAACTGGATAGACTATCGCTTCTTTTACAGCTTTTTTTGCGCTTTCAAGTCCAACAACCTCGTCCCATTTCACATTAGGCTTTTCTGTCACGACAAGTTCTTCGTAGCTTGACTTTCCCTCTTCAGTTTTCGCTCCTTCAACGCTTCTCTCTTCTTGAGGTTGAACTGGTGCAACTGCGCCTTGTAGCGCCTTTATTCGCTCTTGGTAGGCTATTGCCCTCTGTATGTAAATCTTGTTTAGACTGTACTCTGGGTAGAGCTGAACAAGCTTTAGAAGGCTTTCAATCGCCTTCTGATACATTGTTATCGCCATACCCTTGGAACCTTGCTTATCAAGTCTAACGGCTTCCAACGCATACGCGGTTGCGTTTTTCTCCAACTCTTGAGAAGCGCTCACGATTTTCACCCCTCAGCCTTCAGTTCAATTTTAATCTTGCCCTTAGAATCCAAACTTTCAAGAGCCTTCTCAATTTCTTCACGTGAAGCCTTCAAATCAACAGAGCATCTTCTCATGTCGATTTCACCATTACACTTCTTAATGTATTCAAGAAGTAAATCTTCCAAGGATGAGTTTTCAACTTTAAGGGAAATTTCCTGAATTTCAGCCTTTCTAAAAGAAAGGAGGGTGGAAGAGTTCTTATCCGCCTCTTCAACGTTTTCTTGGCTTACCGCTTGTGAACAACTAGCTGTTAAAGCAACAAGCTGCTTTAACGCTGCTTTCTCTTCTTGTGGAATTTCAAGGGTTGCGGGCGGTTCAGGGAGCTTCTCCGCAATTTTTCTTTCAAGGAAACCCGAAACCTCTTTTAACACTTCTTCGCCCTCCGGCGTCTTTATGTTTACTGGTATTATGGATTCGTCGGCGTTTAGGCGCGTTGAATAAAGTGTTTCATTTATTTCTTCGCTAACCTTGTTCAACTCAGCACTAACGTCAGGCAATAGCTCAAAAAGTTGTTGCGAGACTCCTTGAAGAATCTTTAAAGCTGGCTTCAAGTCGATAACTATGTCGCTTAACTCCTTTATTGTTTCGAGTCTAAGGATGACACGTTCGATTGCTATTTCCACGTTATAAAGGAACTTCAGAAGCTTCCGAACTTCAGCAATCTCGTTAGCGCAAATTGCCGCCCTTTCTTTATTCTTGTTGTTTAAGGCTTTAACGCATGTCTGGAAAAGTATTCTGTCTCGCTCTTTAAGCCTAAAACTTGCCTGTTCAAGCTTTCCATGCTGAATTTTAAGCGTCTGTATTGACTTAACAATTACTTCGCGGAGTGGAGGGTTGGAACGCATAAATCCTCTAATAGCTTTTCCCTCCGCCCGCCTACCATCTAAATTACATGCCTACTTTTCCGATTTCCTTCACGTAAACAACAACTGGCGGTTCTGGTAGCTCAGGCGAAGCCTCTGTTATACTAGGTTTTGCAGGTTCTTCGACTTTTGGGTTTGGATTTTCTCCAAGCACGATGTTTGAAAGTTTGCTTTTCATTTGTTCTAAATCGCCTTTTTCGGCATTAACTCTCCTCAAGTTCTCCTGTATTAGCGAGAATGCCGTGCTATAAGATTGGTCGTTAATTTGACCTATTTCATGTTCAATTTCTAGGTTTACAAGTGCATAATTGAGTTCCTTTGTTGCTTCGACGCACTTGGCAATTTCTCTGTCAATTTCATTTATCAGCGCTTGTGCTTCGCTCTTAAGCTGGTTCAGTGCTCCTTCAAAATTGTTGTGCAGTTCCTGATAGAGTTCCTCTGAAATCTTTTTCTTTTCAGCTAGTTCCTTAAGCGCTTGGTCTTTACGCCACAAAAGCGGAATTTGGTCGCAAAGGACATTAGTTCTCAGCTTAATTTTTGATACCAATGTGACGTTGTCGCCGTCAAACCTCAAATATTCAACAGAGTTTTTCAAGAATTTGCCGTCGCTAAGTTCAATATAGACAGCATCAAATTTTCCGCTTGGAGTTAATGCAAAAGAAGCCACTTTGCCAACTATACGCCCATATTCATCTTTAACTGGCTTTCCAATTGAAAGAAAGAAATTGGGGTTTTGTGACATGCCATAAATCCCTCCAGTCTTAAGAGGTCTCCGTAGGCTGCTTCTCTCCTATTGGGATTGTTGGTATTCCAGGCGGTAGCTCTGGGAACTTTTCCTTGATTCTTTGCTCCGCAACTGTTGCTGCCTCTGTGAGAATTTTCTGCGCATCCTCATTTACAGCGTCAAAGTTAAGCGTCATCCCTGAACTTTGCCCAGCTTCGATCATTATACCGCTCAGCAAGTTTCCTATCTCGCCCAACTCATTTTCTGCTTCTGGAAAAACGCTTGCAAGTCCAGCTCTAACAGATCTTAAAACGCCAACTGCTGGTCCAAGTGTTGATACTACATCTCCAAGTTCTGATACTGTTCGTAATCTTAGCACTATTTGTTCAAGTGCAAGTCG
>JBNAWC010000020.1:0-16797 GCA_049700035.1 Candidatus Bathyarchaeales archaeon | reverse complement strand
CAAGTCGCGCGTTCATAATAAGCTTTTCCATTTTACGAATTTCTGCCAATTCATTTGCAAATACATTTGCACGTGCAGTGTCATGCTTTGTGTAGGCGTCAACTATCCTTGCAAATATCGCCTTGTCTCTTTGACTGAACCTTTCTGTCGCTTGGTCCAGCTTCTGGATTTGTAGCTCAATGCGTCTAACCGCGAAGTCCAGTCGTGGCTTTAGTGGACCTGGTGGTCTCACAGCTTCTTTAATGCGGTTTGTAAGTGGTTGCTCGTCTTTTCTGCTTTCCCATTTTCTATTAAATCGTTCAGACAAGTTTATTCCTCCGAAAAGAGAAGGACGCGTAAACTTGTCTTATACATTTTTAATATGATGGAAATATGCATGTATATACGTAGAGCTATATGTCAAAGCAAAATCCCCTTTAGGCTTTAATTTTCCAGATTAAAGGCTATATTGGCCATTTTTTGGTAATAAACAAAAATGTGTAAGTTAAACTAAAAAGAGGCTTAAATTGATTTTAAGCAAAGGTGAAAACAGATGGGTGAAAGACTTAAAGTATTCACGTTAGTAGCCGTTTTAGGATTCATTGCCGGAGTAATCGCAGACCTAACAGCAACATACGTCATACCCGCGCTCACAGCCATACTGCCCGCTTTCCTCAATGCCAGATATCTCCTATCAGGATTTGCAGGTGCAGTTCTGACGCTTGTACTTGTCAGCGTTTGGGCCTACATAACAGGGCCTTCAGAAAGGTGACCTTCTCCTCTCCTCCTTTCTCTTTATGTGCAAAACTTAGCTTTGGCTATGCTTTGGACTCGGGAGCGGAAAAAGCAATCATCCGCTCAGTAGCGTCAGCGTACCTCGATTTCTTCATAGTCCAACATTTAACTAGTCAATTCTAAAATATTTACGTTTACAGTGAGTTGTTGAGTGTGGTTTGAATGTGTGGCGTATTTGGGTTTGTGCTGAATAAGCCAGTCCCTCTTGTCAAGGTTTTTAGGGTTCTCGCAAAACTGGAAACTCATCAGTATCCGCACGAGCCAAAGCCTGTAGGCGGTTTTGGCGCTGGCATAGCAGTTCTTGACAATAATGGAAATATTTTGTTAGAGAAAGTTGGGGATGTCGGCGGCTCTCCAGCTGGACGTTTATCCCAGATTGTTAGGATTAGCGCGACGTGTGTTTTGGTTGGGCATGTGCGCATGCCAAGTCCACAGTTTATGGAAACAGCCAAATTCAAAGGGACAGCGCAGCCATATGTTACACGATGTTTCGATGGGTTGATGTTGATTTCTGCTCATAACGGGAATGTGGCAAACTATAAGGCTTTGAGGGAAAAAATCGGCGCCAGACACGTTTTTGAATCGGAAAAGATAGAGCTGATTGATTCAGAGGTCATTCCACACCTATTCGAAGAGCTATTAGCAGAGAAGGCTTGCCCAGAGAAGGCTGTTGAAGCACTTTTCCAACTTCTGAAAGGGTCAAACACCGTTAGCATTTTACAAATCGAAAAGAACCGTTTGCTATTACACTTTATTCACAAGGGAAAAACTAGAGGATTGGCGATATGGAGAAATAGTGTTGGTGAAATTGTCTTCTGTTCCAGAAAGGAACCGCTAGTAGGAGAGTTTAATGACATAATTTGTGAAGGCAGATTTGAAGAGTATGCCTCGATTCCATATGGCGAGGAAGGAAACTTGAAAATCACCTTCCCTTTTAAATTAAAGTGTAAATCCTAAATAGGCATACTAGTGTCTAATAATTTTGGGAAGAATCATGTCGCAGTTGAGCAAACACCTCTATGTAGACGAAAAAGTTTTGTGGAGTGGAAGACCCGTTTTAATACCTTTTATATTGTCCGGGCTCATTGTGGTTCCCGTATTTGCAGTTGTATGGATTATTTTCACGATGTTTTTCATCATTTCTGCTCTTTCGTCTGGAGGGATAATTTTTCCATTTTTGTTCTTTAGCTTCTTTACCTTGATAGGTATTTTCATAATCGTGGTTTCGTTGTTCATTGAATACTTGAGGTATAGCAACACCGAATACATGATAACTGACCAACGCATAATAACACAAACAGGCGCAATAGGAATAGACACAAGATTTGTTGAGCTTAACAAGATTCAAGAAGTTTACGTGACCGTTAGCTGGTTGGACAAATTTTACGGAACTGGCTCAATAATTGCGGTGACAGCGGGCTATGTTCCAGTTGGAGCGCCAAGCCCATATAATCCAATAGTGCGTCCAGCTTTTAAGGCTGTAAGAAACCCATACGAGGTTCAAAGATTACTGCAAGAAGCCATAAGGAAAGCAAGCAGTTCTCAAGACAAGATTCATCCCTAGTAAAGAATAAGTGCAGTTTTCATTATTTAGACATCTGGCGACACTTGAAAATGGAAAATCAGTCAGAACGCGATGTCTTTGAGCTTCTTGCAGAACCAGTTCGCGATGGACTTGTCGAGCTTGGGTTTTCTAAGCCCACTTTACCTCAAGTTATTGCTGTTCCGCCAATTTTGGCAGGAGATAACGTGCTTTTAATTGCGCCAACTGGAACTGGAAAGACTGAGGCTGTTCTTCTCCCCATATTCTCCAAACTTGTTCAAGATAAATCAAAGTGTGGCATAAGAATAGTTTATGTTACGCCGTTAAGGGCTTTAAACCGTGATTTGCTCAAGCGCTTAAAATTTTGGGCTAACCGTTTAGGCATAACAATCGAAGTTAGACATGGCGACACCGAACTGAAAATCCGAAGAAAACAAGCTTTTTCTCCACCGCAGATGCTTGTGACAACACCCGAAACGCTTCAAGCAATTCTTCCAGGCTCCAGGATGAGGCATCACTTGAGCAATGTTCAATGCGTCATTATTGACGAAGTTCACGAGTTAGCATCTAGTAAACGCGGAGTACAGCTCACAGTAGCTTTGGAGAGACTCCACGAGGTCGTTGGTAAAGAATTTCAGAGGATAGGCTTATCTGCAACTGTGGGCAATCCAAGCGAAGTTGCATGCTTCATAGCTGGAGCAAACAGGAAAATTAGAGTTGTTCAATCACTTCTTCCTAAAGGCTACAAATATAAGGTGGAAAAGCCAGAGCCAACAGACGCTGACTACGATTTGGCTGAGAAGCTTGGGACAGCACCCGAAGCAGTAGCTAGGATAAGACGTTTAGCCGAACTTGTTGACGCTCACAAGTCAACGCTGATTTTTGTTAACAGTAGGACAAACGCTGAAATGCTTGGACATAAGTTTAACCAGCTTGGAAGGGCTGACATTGCCGTGCATCACGGCTCTTTATCCAAAGAGGAGCGCACGCAGATAGAGGATGACTTTAAGAATGGAGTTTTGAAGGCTACAATTTGCACAAGCACATTGGAGCTTGGCATAGATATAGGCACAGTGGACATGGTCATACAATATCTTTCACCCAGACAAGTGAGCAGTCTAATCCAGAGGGTTGGACGCAGCGGACATCGCCTAGATATGCTCTCAAAAGGCACAATAATTACAGCTTTTACAGACGACACTCTTGAATCAATTGCCGCTGTTAGAAGCGCTTACGAAGGAAAGATTGAGCCAGTTATGATTCATGAATGTGCATTAGATGTTTTGGCGCATCAAGTCGCTGGTATACTAATGGACAAGGGAACAGCAACAATAAAAGAGGTTCTGGAGATTGTGCGTAGGGCTTATCCCTACCGTAATTTGCTGGAAACTGCGCTTTTGGATGTGATACGCTTTTTAGACAGCTTGGGCGAATTAAGATTTGAGGAAGAAGGAAAGATTTTGAAGAAAACACGGAAAACTAGGCATTACTACTATGAGAACCTTTCAATGATTCCAGATGAGAGACGCTACCCAATAATAAACATAATAACGGATAGAAAAATCGGCACCTTAGGCGACGAGTTCATGGCATTACGAGCCCGCATAGGCTTAAACTTCATTTGTAGAGGAAAAGTTTGGCGCATAGTCCAGATAGAAGAAGAAACTGGAACAGTTTATGTCGTCCCATCAGAAGACCCGCTGGCGGCGATTCCAGGATGGGACGGTGAACTTCTACCAGTGCCATTCAACCTTGCACAGGAAACTGGCAGACTGCGAAGGGAAATTGAAACGCTGCTCAAGGAAACTTGTAATGCTGAAGCTGTAGCGGAAAGGCTTGCTGAGAAGTTTGCGATGGACAAAGTGGTCTTGCTTGATGCTGTACGTGAGGGTGAACAGCATCTAAAAGAGAGGGTGCCACTGCCAACTGACAATCATATTCTAATTGAGGCTTTCGGCAAATACCTAATAGTTCATGCTTGCTTTGGCGAAGTTGTGAACAACACTTTAGGCGGAATCTTTGATTCTGTGCTCTCGGACAGAGAATTCATGATTGGGTGGTGGAGTGATGGTTACCGCATATTAATAGAAGCGCCAAGAGAAGTAACTCAACGTGAACTGGAGAAGATGCCACATGTGCTTTTCGCTTTATCAGACGAAGAGATTGATAAAGCCTTTAATGAGTATCTGGAAGCCAAGTTTCCATTCGCCTACAAAATGAAGTTTGTAGCCGAAAGATTTGGAGCCTTGCCCCGAGGAAAAACCATGGGACCTGAAAGGCAAAGTCAGCTGCCTTCTAGGTTTGCTGGAACACCAGTTTATGATGAAACTTTACGCGAGGCAATGTTGGAAAAGGTAGATGTTAAAAAAGTCAAGGAAATCATGCGTGAAGTTAGAGATGGGAAAATCAAGGTTAGCGTTTTATATCGTAGCGAGAAGCCAACGCCACTGGCGTACCATATTCTCGCAAAATATTCTGACGTTTCAGAGCTTATGGCTCCAGACAGAGTTTTACTAAGCAATATAGAGAGAATGAAGCGTGCAATAGAAGCCAGAACAATAACGCTTTTGTGTATGGCATGTGGTGAATGGACGACTGAAAAGAAAGTTAGGAACATGCCAGAAAATCCCGCATGCGAAAAATGTCAATCGAGGCTTCTGGCGCTTCTGTACAAGAACCAAGATGCAAAGCGAATGCGCGAAATTTTAATGAGGAGACGTGAAGGCAAACCGCTAACAGAAGAGGAGCTAAAGGAACTAGCCCATGCGAGGCGCACAGCCGATCTAATTTTGAGTTATGGCAAAAAGGCGATTATAGCCCTAGAAGTAAAGGGTGTAGGACCAGAAACAGCCTCGAGAATTCTTGGGAAGATGCATCCCAGAGAGGAAGAGTTTTACATGGACCTTTTAAAGGCGAAGATACAGTATCTGAAAACCAGAGAATTCTGGGAAGACAAGGAAAAACGCGTGAAGGGAATCTAAAATCTTTTCAATGATAAAAGAACCGCCCTTAAAGTTTTAATAGTTAACCTTTGAGAACTGTTTCCTTAACGCGTGTTCAGCATGAATGAAGACGAAACCCAGCAATCAAAGCTTAAACCAACCTTAGGGTTATTTGACGCAACAGCCATAAGCGTAGGCGCAATTGTAGGTGCAGGCATATTTGTTGTCACGGGCATCGCGGCTGGTCTGGCTGGCTCAGCAGTTGTTATTTCCATGCTAATGGCGGCGGTGATTGCCCTATTCACAGCGTTAAGTTTTGCCGAACTTACGGCTTGGCAGCCAAGAGAGGGCAGCATTTACGAGTACGCTTATCAGCTGATTTCGCCTTTTGCTGGCTTCCTGGTTGGGTGGATGTGGATACTATCAAACACTTTTGTGGGCGCCGCCGTTTCCCTTGGATTTGCAAACTACTTTACAGCTATATTTCCAACCTTGCCCACCAACTGGATTGCGGCTATACTATGTATATTTTTCACGTTGCTGAACTTTTTTGGAATTCGTCAATCAGCCCTCCTCAACAACTTTTTGGTTGCCGCAAAACTTCTTGTACTAGCATTCTTCATAATCTTCGGCTTGGCGTACATTAAACCCGAAAATTACGTGCCATTTGCACCTTTAAACATTGGAATGCTTTACGGTACATGTTACATTTTCTTTGCGTATGCTGGATTTGCAAGAGTAGCCGTTGTCGCTGAAGAAGTTAAAGACGCTAGGCGGAATGTTCCAACGGCGATACTGCTTTCGCTAGTAATATCAACAGTAGTTTATATGCTTGTAGGCTTAGTAGCCGTTGGACTTGTAGGCGCAACTAGACTTTCGGGTTCAAATTCGCCATTAACCGAAGCCATCCGCATCACGGAAAACGATGTTGCCATTTACATAGTTTCTGCTGGCGGTTTACTCGCAACAGCAAGCGTGCTATTAACCGCTATTTTGGGCGTTTCCCGCATGGCTTACGCAATGGCGAGGCGAAACGATGTACCACAAGCACTTGGAAAGCTTCACTCAAAATATAATACGCCGCACCTTTCAATATGGACTGTTGGCGTTTTGATGACTCTTCTTGCCTTGCTTGTTGACCTTTCAAGCGTCGTAGCCATAAGCACGTTTGCTTTGCTTTTCTATTATACAATGGCTAGCGTGTCCGCATTAAAATTGAAGGTTCAGAATAGGTTGTATCCGCGTTTTATTCCAGTTTTGGGTGTACTCACGTGTGTTGCATTATTGGTTTTCATTCTTTTTGCTTCACCGCAAGCTTGGATTGTAGGCGCTGCTGGGCTAATGGCTGGTGTGATTTACTATTTTGTTAGAAAAAAGGTTTAGTTAAGGCTACTTTTTCTCCTTACGCTTTAGCATGTTCTCCAAAAATGGGCGCAACTTCTCGTTCTCAGCTTTAATTCGTTCCTTTCCTAGTGCTTGCATCTGCGCGGTCATCTCCATAACAATTTCTGCGAACTTTACGCCTTCAGCTGCCGAAACATATTCAACACGGAATCTTTCTGGGCTTAATCCAAGCTTGTGAAGCATAGGCGCCAACGCGTCCATTCTAGCTTTCATCTTCCAGTTTCCGCTTATGTAGTGGCAGTCGTATGGCAAGTGGCATGCGCCAACAAGAACCATTCCAGCGCCAAGCCTAAAGGCTTCTAATACGAAGTCTCTGTCAACTCTTCCAGAACACATAACCCTTATTGGGCGTATTGTTGGCGGATATTCAAACCTGCTTGTTCCAGCCAAATCCGCACCCGCATAACTGCACCAGTTGCACAAGAAAGCCAAAATCTTATTTTCTGGGTTCGTCTCCAAAGCGGCTCTTATTTGGGCAAATATTTGTGCGTCTGTAAAGTGCATCTGTTGTATTGCGTCTGCTGGACATTCTGCTACGCATGTCCCGCAGCCGTGACACATGGCAGTTATCACTTGAGCTGGCTGTTTTTCTTCAGCCTTTATTGCGCCGTATGGGCATCTTTCAGCGCAAATGCCACATTTTGTTGTGACGTTTCTGCATTTTGTTGCGTCGACAACAGCCACTATTGGCTCAATCTTCCACTTTGGCTTAGAAAGAACTGTTGCCGCTCGTGAGGCTGCTCCGCAACCCTGCGAAACACTGTAGGGTATGTCCTTCAAGCCTTGGCATGCCCCTGCAAGGAATATTCCATCCGTTGGTGCATCTAGGGGCTTGAGTTTCGGGTGGCTTTCCATGAAGAAACCGTCTGCTCCGCGTGTCAAGTTCAAGATTCGCGCTATCTCTTCTGAACCCTTTTTCGGTATGGCTGCAGTTGCCAAAACAACCATTTCCGCTTCGATTTCTATTGGCTGCCCAAGTGTCATGTCCTCAGCGTGAATAAGCAGATTCTTTGTCTCGGGGACCTCCAAAATGCGGCTTACCCTTCCGCGGATGAAGTTTACGCCTAACTCGCGTGCACGTTGATAAAACTCCTCATATCCCTTAAAGTTGCTGCGCATGTCCATGTAGAAAACGTAAATTTCCACATTTTCCTTGTACTTCTCCTTAAGCTGCACAACGTGCTTTAATGTATACATGCAGCAGAAATTCGAACAGTATGGGTACTTGTTCGCGTCTCTTGAGCCAACACATTGAATAAAGGCGACGCTGTGGGGCTTCTGCCCGTCAGAAGCTCTAACAACCTTGCCGCCCGTTGGTCCAGCGGCGAGAATAAGCCTCTCGAATTCTAGGGAAGTTATCACGTTTGTGTATTTTCCATAACCGTAAAGTGGCATGTCGTATGGTAAGTAAATATCATAGCCAGTTGCAACAATAATCGCGCCTACTTCCAACTCTATTTCTTCTGGTTGCTGCTCAAAGTTTATGGCTTGCCTCGCCCCGCAAGCGTCAACACACTTGTAACATTCTATGCAGTAATCCTTGTTTATCGTGTAAACCAGCGGAACAGCTTGGTCAAATGGAACCGATATGGCTTTTCGCACGCCCAGATTCATGTCCCACTCGTTTGGATACTCTATTGGACAAGCGTCTTTGCATTCGCCGCACCCAGTGCAGTTTTCAGCAATCACGTACCGCGGGTTTTTCCTAATCTTAACCTTAAAGTTGCCGATGTAACCGCTAACGCTCAACAAATCGGCATAAGCAATTATCTCTATGTTCGGATGTCTTCCAACATCAACCATCTTTGGTCCTTCAATACATATTGAACAGTCCAATGTTGGAAATGTCTTATCCAACTGCGCCATGTGTCCGCCTATGCTCTCGCTTTTTTCAAGCAAGTAAACCTTAAATCCCATCTCCGCCAAATCCAAGGCAGCATTCATTCCAGCGATTCCACCGCCGATAACAAGCGCCTTATTCGTAACTGGAACCTCTATGGTTTGTAGGGGCTGAAGTAGCCTTACTTTGGCTACTGCCATCTTGATTATGTCTTTGGCTTTTTCCGTTGCCTCCTTAGGCGTGCTTGGGTGGCACCAAGAAGAGAATTCGCGGATGTTCGCCATCTCGAAAAGGAATGGGTTCAAATTAACATCTGAAACTGTTCTTCTGAAGGTTGGTTCATGCATCCTAGGCGAGCATGCAGCAACAACAACGCGGTTAAGCTTGTGCTCCTTGATGGCTTTCCTAATTTCCTCTTGCCCTGGGTCTGCGCATGTGTAGCGGTTGTCCTTCACGTAAACAACGTTTGGCAGGGTTTTCGCGTATTCAACAAGCTCCTTTATGTCTAAAACTCCAGCTATGTTTAGTCCACAGTGGCATATGAAAACTCCAATTCTTGGTTCTTCAGCCATTTATGTGCTCCTCCATCCAAGCCTTTTTTCTACAGACTCCAAAATTTTTTGTGAACTTTTTGCCTTCAACTCCTTACTCATCTCAACTGGAGAGGCTATCCTTTCCAAAACTTTGTTCCATGCTCCAGAATGAATTGGTGTGTGAAAAACTTTGGTGCGCTTAAGCTCTAAGGCTTCTTCAACTGGACACACGACTTTGCATGCTCCGCAGTAAATGCAAAACAGCTCGTTAACGTGCACTTTCTTATCCTTTTCTGAAAGATAAAGCGCCCCAGTTATTGGACAAACATCTAGGCAGTCCGTGCAGCCCTCCGGACACTTTTCTTGGTGAATTGCAATTTTTCCTTGAAGGAACTTACGCACTTGCATAACGCCTTCTGGACATTTGATTTCACATATTCTGCAACATGGGCAATGCTCAATGTCAACATTGACCTGCACTTTAAGCGCTTTCGTCTGCTTTTTAGTCAAAGACTTTAAATCTTCAACAATTATTCCATCTGGAGTTAACCTTGTAATTTTGATTAGGTTTAGTGAGCACGCCTTCTCGCATTCAACGCAGTCTACTGGACATTTGCTTGTATCCACCTTTATTTCTCGTATAAGCTGCGGAAAGCTTTCCTTCTCAACAACTGATAACACATGTTCGCCGTTAACCGTTACTCTTATTGCCCCATATGGGCAAAGTATGTCACATACTCCGCAAAAATTGCACTTTTTCAAGTCTATGTCAACTTTCGCCCTTTTAGCTTTTTCTCCTTTGGCTTTCGGCTGTTTCTCAACTTTTATTGCCTCTTTTGGGCAAGCTAATGCGCAGATTTGGCAGCCAACACACAAGTTTTTGTCAAGATTAAGCTTATAATTTTTAACGTGTAAAATCCATTCTAGTGTTAGGGCTTTCGCCGTTTCGGTTTTTACTGTTTTTAATGGCATCTTGAAGCAGCCAACCTACGATTGATATGCCACTTATAATGGAAATATAGCCTATGTTGAACCTTCATATATAGTTTAGTTTTAACTTTGCAAAATTTTCACATTAAAGTTTGACGCAAACAGCCACATAACAATTCAAGTTTTCAACTTTAACTGCAATGGCTTTCAAGTTGGCGGCGGACAACAACTGCTGAAATTGCTCCAGCGTAAAAGCCTTCTTCATGCCAGTGACAATTATTTTGGCTTTTCCCTCTGCAACACGCCTAACCTCCATTAAAGTTTTAGCTGGCGCTGGCATGTTCTGAAGAACTGTAACGCCAAAAACATAGTCAAAAAAGTTTTCTCTAAATGGCATGTTGTCAGCATCAGCCAAAACCAAATACACATTTTCAAGATTTTTAGCTCTTTTCTTTGCCTCTTGCAAGGTTTTCCTCGAAATATCCAACCCAACAACGCTCTTTGCCTTTTCGACAAAATAGTTGAAAAGAATTCCAGTTCCGCAACCAACATCCAAAACTAAACAATGCTTCTTAATCGTTATCTCTTCAAGTGCAGCCTCAATCTTTTGTTTCTGTTCATCAGCGTAACGCATATCATACAAATGCGCCGTTAAATCGTAACGCCGCATTATCTCGCGTTTTTTGTTCCACTCGTTCATGGATGTTCTTCTCAGAAGTCTTATGTAGTTAATGTTCTTGTAAATTTATTGGATGAATGTTGACAGAACAAAAGCCACTAACTGTTCTGGTAAACCCAAATGTTACAGAAGCCGAAAAAGTTGTTAGAGAGGCGGTTCTCCGCCACAAAACATTGCTTTTGGTTGGCAAATGCTGGGCGCACTATATTGGCAGGGCAAAATCAAAACTTGAACCAGGAGAACGCATGCTAATCATCAAGGAGGACGGCTCACTGCTTGTTCACCGTTCAGTTGGCTACGAACCAGTCAACTGGCAGCCGCCAGGCTGCATCTTCCACGTCCAAACTCGAAACGCCATATTGGAGATTCACGCTGTCAGGCAGAAACCACCAGAATCCGTTAAGGTGTTTTTCGACGAAATTAAGCTGGTTTCAGCTCTAAGTCTAGTTGATTCTGGAGAATTTGCGCTTTACGCAAGCGAGGAGGACATGCACAAAGCTATACTATCTGAACCCTCAATTTTGGAGGAAGGCTTCAAGCCTATAAGTTACGAGAAAAAGGTTGAGCCTGGCTTTGTAGATGTTTATGGCGTGGACAAGAATGGAAAACTCGTTGTTGTGGAGATCAAACGCAAAACGGCTGGCAAAGAGGCTGTGCTTCAACTCGCAAAATATATAGAAGCGATTAAGGATAAATCGAACAGAGAAATCAGAGGGATTCTCGCTGCGCCGAACATTGCAAGGGACGTTCAAAAGTTGCTGTTAACTCTTGGGTTGGAGTTTAAGGCTTTAGACCCAAAGAAATGCGCAGAAATCTTGAAAAGGACAGAAGCGCGAAAATTGGAGTCATTTTTTAAGGAGGAAGCGACGCAATGATTCGCAGAATTGTTCCATTAGCCTTTGACAGTTTCGGCGTCCGTTCAATGGCAACATTTGTTGAAACAGACGACTTACGGGTCCTCATAGACCCTGGCGCTTCCCTTGCGCCTTTGCGTTATGGTTTAGAGCCTCATCCGCTTGAGTGGCAGAGGCTTGACGAAGCTTGGGAAACCATAAAGCGCTTTGCAGAGGACGCTGACGTGTTGGTGGTTACGCATTATCATTATGACCATCATGACCCTGATTATCCAGAACTTTACAGGAACAAGACTTTGTTCATAAAGAATCCGACAGAAAACATAAACAGAAGTCAGAAGGGGCGTGCGGCTTTTTTCCTTGAAGCGATAAGGGGTATGCCTAAAAAACTTGAAATTGCTGATGGCAGAAGCTTCCAGTTTGGAAAAACAACAATAAAATTTTCAAAGGCTGTTTGCCACGGAACGAATCCGCGTCTTGGATATGTGGCAGAAGTCAACATTAAATGTGATGGCGAAAGCTTTCTGTTCACGTCTGATGTTGAGGGTCCATCGCTTGATGAGCAGATAAGCTTCATTCTTGAAGAAAAGCCAGACATCCTATTTGTTGACGGTCCAATGACTTACATGCTTGGTTATCGTTATTCATTCAAGAGCCTTGAAATCTCAAACAGCAACCTTGTTAAAGCCGTAAAACAAACGCGTGTTCACACGCTTGTTTTAGACCACCATTTTCTAAGGGATTTAAATTATAAGTTGAGGATTAAGCCAGTTTACGAAGAAGCAGAAAAGCGTGGCGTAAAGGTGTTAACTGCCGCAGAGTTTTGCGGAAGAAAGATTGAGATGCTTGAGGCTTTGAGGAAGGAATTATACGCGAAGCATGCTGAAAAAGAGTTTAGATTTGAAAGGCGAATGCTTAAAAGCGAATAGGGCTGTTTCGAGGAAAAGGGTAATTAGTTGGTTCAGCAATCTGGTTTTGGGTTTGAGCATGAACATCTGGAAGGATATTCCGCCAGGCGATAAGCCGCCCCAGCTGCTCAATATGGTTGTCGAGGTCATAAGTGGCTCGAGAGATAAGTATGAATATCATCTCCAATGGGAGACGTTCGTTCTGGACCGCATCATACCGTCATCCGTAGTTTTTCCAGTAGATTACGGTTTTGTTCCGCAAACATGGTTTGACGATGAAGACCCACTTGACATCATGGTTTTAAGCTATGAACCGTTGGAAGTTGGATGCATAGTTAAGGTACGCGTCATAGGCGCACTGGTAATTGAGGATGAGAAGGGTGAAGACCCCAAAATATTGTCTGTTCTTGTAAACGATGCTAGGTTTGATGGATACATGGACATAAGCGACGTTCACAGACATCAGCTTGTTGAAATTCAAGAGTTCTTTGAAACGTATAAGCGTCTTGAACCGCACAAGTGGGTTAAATTTAAGGAATGGAAAAACGCCAAGCAAGCCATGGAAATAGTCAACTACGCCATTAACAAGTTCAAGGAACTGAACAAAAAGTAGTCATCTTCAAGCAAGTTTCTGACTGAAACTTTCATATTCCTTCTCCGAAAACCACCCCTCATCCCTAAACTGCTTTAACAAAGCGGCAATTTTTTCTCGAATTCCACTTCGCTTCAAAATGTTAAGTCTACTTCCCTCTTCAAATATCTCCCTTTCAAAGGCAACGTTCTGCTCTATTACTGTTGGGAGCTTACTTAAAAATTGTGTCAACGCGTCAAAACGTGGAGTAAGAAACTGCTTTATTTTAGCCATGCCTAACGCTCCTTTAATTTTCGTTGTTAAACCTATGCTATTTGCGAATGAAGGCGAGAATATGACATAGCGATTTTTCAACTCAAACTGGTAGCAAGCCACGTAGAATGGCACATAAACCAAGGTTATCGTTCTTATTTTCTGTTCCATTCCCAAGTTTTCAATCTCATTAAGATTCGTTATTCTCGCCTTTGCTACTTTATCAATTCTTTCAGTTATCGCCGAAGTCAAGCTTTCAAGACTTTCCGCTTTTTGTCTGAAAAATTCAATCTTTGCGTCTCGCGTTGCCTCAAGTTCAAGTAAATCCCTTTTTGCCTCATTAACCTTGTTTTCCCATTCTGATTTTAGCCTAAAGTTCTCTTCAGACTTGTTTTCTTCAATTTTTTCAATCTCCGCTTTCACATTTTTTATTTGCTTTTCTATTTCAGAAATCTCCTTCTTGCTCTGGTTGATTTTTTCTTTCCATTTTTTCTCGCCAATAGCATCCTTTTTTGTGGCACAAGTTTTTGCATCAATCTTGTAGCGTTCAATTCTGTTTTGCAACTGCTCCTTTGCCTTTTCAAGCTTAATTTTCTCCTTCTGCAGAGGAAGGAGCTTCTTCTCAAAATCCTTAGCGAGTTTCTTTATCTTCTCGTCGAATTCCTCGTTTACGCTTTTAATCTTCGACTTTGTTATGGCTTCTTGCTCCTTTATTTTCTTGCTAAAATCCTCCTTCGTAGCTTTTATTTGTTCATAAAGTTCACGAGTGAACGCTTGTGTTTGCTTATTTATAAATTTCATACTTTCATAAAGGCATTCAACTTCTTCCTTAAACAAGGTTTTAGCGTTTTCAATTTCTTGAACTACCGAATATGTACGCGATTCATCCATTGTTAAAGGTAGCTTCAGCATATCCGTTAATGGTTTTTCAATCTCTTTTGCTTCACGAAAATGTGAGGAAAATTCAGTGAGGATGCCGACATCGGCAATCAAACCATTTAGCGTTAATTCCTTTTTGGCTGAGGGTTGCTGAAAATAGTTCAAATTTTCAGATAGAAAGGAGACGAATGTTTCCAAATCTTTGGCGCTCCTTTTAGCGCCTTCCATAAAGTTTTTTGCGTCTGGCAAAACATTATATACAAAGTTATGGCTCGTCTTGCCTAGTCCATCAAAGAGTAGGCTTCTCTTCTTCCATGGGATAAGCCAGAATGGATAAACGCCTTCAACGATAAAGGCCAGTTTTTCCTCTGGCTGTTTTAGGATTAAGCCTCCCCCCTTTGCCCTTTCTAGTTCAGCGAAACAGAAGATTGCGGCTTTTTCCATTTCCTCTGTGAATGGTTCTTCGCGGCTTTCAGAATTTATGGAAAATGGGAACAATAACTGCCTAATTTCTTGAGACAATTGTCCACCATTCTAGATTTTAAAAGCCAGTGATAATTTAAATGTTTACCGTTAAGTTGTTATGCTTTTTGGGCGGTGATAAAAGAAAAATGGGGAGATCCAGACCGTCGCTGCCAACATTCTATTTGGTTTTCTTTTCCTTCCCCTTTTTCTTTTTTGCCTTAGATTTGGCCACTGTATTGACCTCGAATTTATAATTGCAGTTTTTTATATAAAAAATTTGTCCAAGCAAACTTAAAACAAGTCTCCTATAGCCTTTTCTTCTGTTTAAATAACGGAATTCCCACAGTGGCTATTATTGCTGTAGAGAGGATTATTATGACCGCGAGGTTGATGTAAAGCGGTCCTAAGGCTTGGAAAATTGGACCAGCCTCTGGATACAGTGTCGGATCAGTGTATTGCATTGGTAGTGTTGCTAGGACGGCTGCTGCCAGTCCTCTTGTTAATAGTGCGCTCATTATTGGGCGTTCGCATGATAGTTCGCTGGAGCCTTTTGTTGCTATTGTTACTGCGCCGAATCTGGTCAAAAGTAGTGCTAAAGATAGGATTATTCCAATTATGATTGTTGCCATGTCGCCTATTGTCACTATTAATCCGATGTAAACGAAGAAGAATGTTCTTAAGAGAAAGGCGATTTCAGACTTAAACCTTTTTAGTCCAGCATCGACAACAACGCTTTGGGTTCTCTCCATCTTTAATATGCGATAAATCGCGCGCGCGATGGTAAGTCTGGTAGGAAGTTGCTGTAGAAGAATACAAGTATGCCCCACAGCATGGGTGCAACGGAATTTTCGCCTAAAAAGTAGAAATTCGCAAATACAAAGATTAAGCTTGCTGGCAAAACTACGAATTTGAAAACCTTAACAGCAGCATGCACGTGCTCGGCTGTTTCTTCCTTCATGCGCCAAACTGGAAACTTTGACCTTACTTTTCTGTTTATACTCTTGAAAGAGTGCAATACGAAGCCGTAAATGGCGGTGTATAACCCCTTCAGCACGTCACGGATTGCTTTTGAAATTTCGCGCTTCTTTTTACGCGTGGTTTACCGCCGCCCCGTCCATTAAACGCCATCCGACTTTAATTTTTTGCTTAAGCGCTTGGTTATGCGGCAGGCTGTCTTGCCAAAAAGTCTGTTATTTTCTTCTGGAAAAGTGCATTTTTCAAAAGTACGCTGCGCATCACCCAACGTTGGATTGGAATCTGAAATCTGCTTGCAATAAACTTTAAGGCTTCATCCAAACTCTTAAAGGTGTAAGGCTTCTGCCGCATGGCGTTCCTAACGTTTTCTCTAACCTGCCAGACGCCAACTGGCATTATGTAGCCTGGATGAGCCTCACGTAAAACAATAACTGTTGCTTGTCTCTGTTCCTTGACAAGTTGTTCGCAAACAGCCAAGCGCGCCGCGTAATAGCATCCGCCGATTTCCGCGTATGTTGTTCTTCCATCATAGCCTTCCCAATCCGAGTACATGACGACGCTTTTGCCGCTTGGGTTCCAAACGGTTCCAGGATACCATGCCTCAATAGCCTCATAACTCCACGAGCTTGGAATCATTAAAACTTCGAAAATGTTGTCTAGGTAGCGCGATTCATAAACGCGGTATTCGCTTATTTCTGGAAAAGTCTTCACTTTTTCCATCAGTTGTTTTGAGACGATGCTGTCAACTGCTGTTATGCTCCAGCGTGTTGGCACAAGCCGCCTATTGCTTTTTAAGCCGAAAGCGCCGACGCTAAAAGCCCTCTGAATTTTTGTTACAAGAACGCCTTTGCCATATAGTTCCGTAACAGCCTCTGCAGCCCTCAAATCCGTATCATAATACGCCTTCTCAATCTGATGGTCCCATCTGGCGTTGCTCACAAGCATATTTCTGATGGGCGCTGATGGGCCGAATGGTTGAACTTCATCATCTAAAAGTATGAAGCCTCTCGGCTTCTTCTTCAACATTAACTCGACATCAACTGGGTTAACAGCCAAAGCCAGTTCACGCGTTTTTTCAATTATTTTTCCTGCTGCCTCAAACTTTTGCACGTGAACGCGGTATTTCCCCCTTATGAGCAAGGAGCGAAAACCAACAATGTCGTCTATGGATTTTCCAAACCAGAATTCTGGCAAATCGTATAGGCTTGTGTCTTCTCTAATTGGCGG
>JBNAWC010000019.1:0-20358 GCA_049700035.1 Candidatus Bathyarchaeales archaeon | reverse complement strand
AAAACTCGTAATTGAAAATGCTGACGCAATTAAGCCAGATAATGAAGAGGGGCTGCGCATTCTCATTGAAGCGCTGATAAGCTGTGGAGTGGCAATGAGCATTGCTGGAAGCAGTCGCCCATGCAGTGGGTCTGAACACCTTTTCAGCCACGCGCTAGACATAATCGCCTCTTCTTCGCATGGACTGCACGGCGAACAATGCGGCGTGGGAACGATAATGATGGCTTACTTGCATAGAGCGAACTGGAAGCGTATAAGAGACACGCTAAAAAAGATTGGAGCGCCTACTGACGCTGAAGGTTTAAACGTGAAGGACAGTGATGTGATAAGGGCGTTGGAGCTTGCCGCAAACCTAAGACCAGAAAGGTATACGATTCTTAACAAGCTGAATTTGAGCCGTGAAGCCTACGAGAAGGTTGCAAAAACAACAGAGGTTATATGAAAGGTTTAGGCTTGTTTAGCCTGCGCTTCTTCCTTTTTAGGTTCAGCAGCCTTGAATGTTTCGCTGAACTTTACGGTTGTTATTTCTGGGAAGAACTTTTGTATGTCAAGGGCTATTCCACGCTTTGCAACTTGAATTCCTTCAAGGTAGAAGGCTTCCTCTGGCATTTCAATGTTAACTGTTTTAGCCTTAACCGTGAACTTGAATTTGCTCCCTTCAACCGCTGGAATTCTTCTGTGAATAAGCGCCTCTATCTTCTCTTCCATTGTCTCCAGTTTCTTCTTAACTGTAACCTCGTAAACCAGTGTTTTTCCAGCAAGGGGTGGATTAAAGTCTAATAGGACTCTTCCAGCGCCCATCGCGCGTACCACAGCGAGTTTTCCATCATATTCCACGCGCATCCCGAGGCTCGGGGTTATTCCCTTATCCGTCAAGTGCCTAAGCGGAACGCGCCTAACTTTTTCTGGGTCGCGTGCTCCAAAAGCCTTGTCTGGTGGTATTTCAACGGTTGATTGTTTGCTAACTTCCATGTTTGTGAAGCTTTCGTCTAACGCCTTTAGAACCCAACCTTCGCCTATGACTACGAGCTTTGGCTCGTAGATTTCTCCTTCCTTGTATAAGCGTTCTTTTTTTGCTACATCCTCCATTGTTGTGTCGAAAACTTCGCCTGTCTCCTTAACTTTTGCGGTGTAGTCGATTAGTATGAAGTCTCCCTTTTGTAAAGGCATGCTTCCTCATTCCTTTTTATGGCATTGCATGTAGCTTTAAACTCTAATAAAAACTTTCTTCACTTTTTCGCTAAAATTTATTAGACCGCTGTGTTCATCATAAACTGCAATGATAAGCCTAAGCATAACGGATTTGTTTGCAGAAAACCCCTACATAGTAACCATACTGTGGATTATCATCATAGCCGCTGCTGCGCTGATTATCGAAAGGATTTCCACGAGATGGTTAAGGCGGGTTATAAAGAACAGGGAGATTCCGCCAGAAGTTGGAAATGGACTTGTACTGACTGAAAGAATAATAATACTGATAGGCGTCACAATAGCCCTTCTTCACGTTGGAGGGCTACCCTCAGAAACCCTCATAAGCCTTTCGGCAATTGGAGGCGCGGCAGTTGGATTCGCATCCACACGAACAATTGGAAATATTATGGCTGGACTTTTCCTTTTCGCTACACATCCATTTCGCGTAGGCGACTATGTTCGGATAGACGGCATTGAAGGAATAGTTCAAGAAATAACGTTGAACTACGTGAAGATTCTGACGATTTCGGGAAACATTGTTTCGATAAGCACTCAGAGAATACTGGATAGGGACATAACCAACTATCGGTTTGTGTATGAAGAAGCAAACATGTACCGCTATGGGTTTGAGTTAGCCTTTGACCACGCCCTAAAAGTTGATACGCTAGAAAAAGCCCTCGACAAGGTTCTTGGAAAATATGCTGGACAGATGCCTAGAAAGCCAGACTACCAAGCAGTTGGGATAACAGCTTTTGCCAGAAACTATAGAATCTATATTTACGTTGAAGAGGCAGCGGACATCTTCAAGTTTTATCCTCAAATTACGCGGGAAATACTCCAAGCATGGGAAGAAGCAAAAAGTCAAGCTGCCCGAGCTAGTTGAATCCATTAAATTTAAGTTCTACATGAAAATGAGTGTTTGTAAGCTAGAAGAGAAGGCTTGGACTTGGTTGAGGTAAAGTCAAACGCGAATGCGCGTAAAGTCGCCTACCTTGGAATTTTATCGCTTGGCATAGTAAGCCTAATGGGCGACATAGTTTACGAAGGCTCAAGAGGCATAGTTCCAGACTACCTAAAATTCCTAGCAATAGGCTCTGGGATGACCGTTGAAACATCGATAGCCTTAGTAAGTTTTGTCGGTGGACTCGGCGAATTCTTAGGCTATACAATGAGGCTTTTGGGCGGATATTTGGCGGACACAACCCGCGCCTACTGGGTCTTCATATTCCTAGGCTACGGTCTAATAGTTTCAATTCCACTTCTGGGACCATTAGCCGTTTTTGGTTTGGGAACAGCCATAGCCCTAGTTTTGCTTGAGCGATTCGGTAAAGCCATAAGGTCGCCTTCACGCGACACGCTGCTATCAATAATAAGCAAGGATGTTGGCGCTGGTAAAGCATTTGGTTTGCATGAACTTTTAGACCAGATAGGCGCAATAATTGGCCCAACCATCGTGTTTGCCGTGATGTTTGTAAGCGCCAACAATTACGGCTACACTTTCACCTTTCTTTTTGTGCCATACGCAGTGCTCCTAATCGTTTTGGCTTACACTTACAAGAGGCTAGGTACAAGGGTTGATGTTGCAGAAACGCGGAAGACCAGCGAAAAAGTGAAGCTTGAGAAAGGGTTTTACATTTACACTTTTGCCGTTCTATTGAACACTATGGGGCTTATCTCATACACGATTATACTAGCTAAAGCGTCAGACGTTCTACAGCTAACTGGAGAACAGTGGATTGTTCCATTAATGTACACGTTTATTCAGGGGGTGGATGCGCCATCCGCTTTGGTTTCTGGATATGCCTATGACAAGTTTGGAATAAGAATTCTCGTTGCGCCATTCATAATCTCGGTAATTCCATCCTTGCTTGCCATCGCCAGCAACGAACTACCCATTCTATGGATTGCCGCCGCATTTTTTGGCCTAGTCCTTGGAATGCACGAGTCAGTTTACCGCGCAGCAGTGTCCGCTTTTGCGCCAATTTCCTCCAGAGGCATGGCTTACGGCATTTTTAACACCGTGTATGGAGTTGGCTTTCTCATAAGCGGCGGATTGTACGGCTTATTTATAGCATTGAACACTCCGCTTATACTCGTGATTTGCTATGTTGCAGCAATTCAAATAGTGGCAACATTTTTGCTGCTTAAGGCTTGGCAGTTGAAGCACCAGCCCGAACAAGCCTAATGTACTTTTGTGGAACGCTCTTGCACAAGTAAACTTTGTCAGTTGCCCTAAAGAACTTCAGCCCGTCCCTTCTGGCGGCTTCGGCATCCACCTCCAAAACGATCGGCGTGCTTGTTCTTCGCATTCCAACTGCGCGCGCGCGCTTGCAATTTCGATTGTTGGGGACAAGTGAAACCATCTCCGACTCATTGGTTTAAGTCCTTCCTCTAAAATTTTTGATGCTGCATGAGGCGTTGTTCCATGGTAAAGCAATTTCACAGTTTTGTCCTCATCAGGTTCAAGCTTCACTGGAACAGTATGTCCATATAAGGCTCTGATTTTGTTGCCAACAACCTCAAAGCGTTTCCTACAGCTTTTTTTAACAATCTCCAAAACAAAACTTTTGTCAATACTGAAGCGCTGATTAAGTTTTTCTAAAAGCTTGTCCAAATCCACAAAACCATGCTCGTCCATGCTCAAGCCTTTAGGGTTGTGCCTCAAAAGATAACTCATATACCTGCTAACCTTAACACGCAAGTCGTCGCCCATACGGCACAGCCCAACATCAGTCAGATTTTAGTGAAATCGATATGCACACTGTCATGTAAATATTTCATCCATTCCGCCATTATTGACTGGAAACCCAGCTTGCCATAAGCCTCGTAAATTTCCTCAAACTTTTCGAGGCACCGCTTTAAAAGCGGTTCGAGCGCCACTTTCTTTTTCAACTTCTCCTTTAACGATGTTGCAATTGGCTGCAGCTCTTCTGGAAAATCCTCCGCAATTATAGAGTTGACGTTTATGCCCATGCCAACCACGACGTAGTTCACCTTTTCGCCTATGCTGTTCACTTCTGTGAGTATCCCGCAAACTTTTTTCCCATCAAGCAGCACATCATTAGGCCATTTTGCTTCAACCTTTAAACCATAATTTTCGCTTAAAACTTTGACAACAGCCAGACCAGCAGCCACAACAATGCCCACAGCCTCATTAACCTTAAATTTCGGCCTCAAAATCACGGAGAAGTATAGTCCGCCTTTAGGTGAAAACCATTTTCGCTTGTGTCTTCCGCGTCCAGCAGTTTGTTCTTCAGCAACCACAACCGTGCCTTCAAAGGCTCCATAACGCGCCAGTTTCTTGGCAAAATTGTTTGTAGAATCCACCTTGCGCAACAGAATTATTGTTTTTCCAAACTTTTTTGTTTGCAAGCCTTCTTGGATTTTGTCAACGTTCATGAACAGCTACGAGTCCTAAGGCTTTTCTACAAGCTCTAATAAAACGCCTTTCGTGCTTTTGGGGTGAATAAAAGCGATTTTTGCTCCTTCAGCGCCAACTCGTGGCTTATCATCAACAAGCATTATATTTTTACGCTTAAACTCTTCCAGCATTTTCTCTATGTTTTTGACTTTAACGGCGATGTGATGTATGCCTTCGCCGCGGCTTTCAAGAAATTTTGCAACTGGACTGTCACTGCCAATTGGTTCAAGAAGTTCTACTCGTCCCCCACCGCCAGAAGAGAGGAATGCAACCTTAACCTTACGCTCATTTAAGACGTGAATGCCCTCAAGTTTAAACCCTAAAATTTCGCTATAAACCTTCACAGCCTCGTCAAGGTTTTTTACCGCAACGCCGACATGGTCAATGCCTACAAACATGCGCTTAAACCTCTTTGCAGTTAGACGTTAAAAGCCAATAGCATATAACGTATAAAAACTTGCTGATATCCCTATTTCTTTTTGCGACGCTCCACTTTACTTTGCAGCTTTTTAATCTTCGCCATCCTACGCTTTTTCTCTTCAATTTCACGGAAATCCGCAATTACTGGTCGTGGAATGTCTGTTCTTGGAAGGTAAACATCCGCCCTTCCCTCTGGCGTCGCCAGAGGATAACGCGGTTTCTTCCCTTTCACTCGTCTAACGTAATACCAGTAAAGGTCAACTCCAAGCACTGTTAGGCTGAGTAAAACTGCCCAAACATTTCCAATGAAGACCAAACTCACAAGTGAAAAAGCATTAAAAAGCAAAAGCAAGATGAACCACAAATCAAGAATACGCTTTTCTCTACGTTTCAACGATTTCCACTAAAGCTTATGTGTGAAAATTGCTATTTACGCTTTTTGCAAACATTCAGTCGCCAATTTTTATGGAAAAACTATAAAGGCTAGGTCACAAAATCTAGGTTCTCCCAAACGGAGAGACTTTAAATGGAAAAGTACACCCATGACATAGTTATAGTTGGCGCTGGACTAGCTGGACTGAGAGCGGCAATTGCTGCTGCCGAAACCAGCAAAAAACTGGACATCGCAGTAATATCGAAGCTTCACCCAATACGTTCACATTCTGTCTGTGCACAAGGCGGAACAGCTTCGGTGATGCGCGAAAAAGACTCATTTGACCTTCACGCTTTTGACACCATTAAGGGCGCAGACTACCTCGCCGACCAAGACGCTGTGGAATTCTTCGTACGCCAAGCGCCTAAGGAGATAATTCTAACAGAGCATTGGGGTTTGCCATGGAGCAGAACACCAGACGGGAAAATAGACCAGCGCCCATTTGGAGGCCACAGTTTTCCAAGAGCATGTTTCGCAGCGGATATGACGGGCTTTCATGAGATGCACACGCTTTATGGTAAGGCTACATCCTACAGCAACGTAAAATTCTATGACGAATGGTTCGCCACTTCACTAATAGTTGAAGATAACACGGCAGTAGGCCTAACAGCAATAGAGCTTAAAACTGGCGAAATGCACGCCTTCAAAGCAAAAGCCATAGTGATGGCAACTGGCGGACACGAACGCATATACGAATTTACAACGTTCTCGCATACAACAACTGGCGACGGAATGGCAATGGCATACCGCGCTGGAGCACCACTTGAGGACATGGAATTCGTCCAATTCCACCCGACTGGACTGGTTCCATCAGGCGTATTAATAACAGAAGGCGCAAGAGGCGAAGGCGGATACCTATTAAACGCTAAGGGCGAACGCTTCATGAAGAATTATGCTCCAGAAAAGATGGAGCTTGCACCACGCGACGTCGTTTCAAGAGCAGAACAAACAGAAATACTTGAAGGAAGAGGCCTTGAGGGACCATACGGTCCATACATAGCCTTGGATTTGACGCATCTTGGCGAAGAAAAAATAAACGAGCGCTTACCGCTAATACGCGAAGTAGCCATAAAACTCGGCGGAGTTGACCCAGTTAAAGAGTACATACCAATAAGACCAGCGGCGCATTATTCAATGGGCGGAATAAGGGCAAACGTCAGAACTGAAACACCGATTGCTGGTTTGTACGCTGCTGGCGAATGCTCATGCATAAGCATTCATGGAGCGAACAGACTTGGCACAAACTCGACTGCTGAATGCCTAGTCTTCGGCGCGGTTGCTGGAGAAGAAGCGGCTAAACGTGCGTTGTCAACGAGCTTTAAGGAAATTTCAGAGGAGAAACTTGCTTTAGAGGAAAAGCGTGTTTATGATGGAATCTTGGGAAGCGAGGGCGGCGAGAAAGTTCCAGTTATTAGGGATGAGATGCGTCGCACAATGAATGAGAAGGTTTGGATTTTCAGAAGGGGAGACCAGCTTCAAGATGGACTGAAGAAGATTAGGGAGCTTAAAGAGCGGTTTAAGCGAATAAAGGTTGATGATAAACGCGGACCATTCAACAGCGGACTCACAGAAGCCTTACAGCTTGACTTTATGTTGGATTTGGCAGAAGTCACAATTTACTGTGCACTTGCCAGAACAGAGTCCCGTGGAGCACATACGAGAAGGGACTATCCAAAAAGGGATGATGCAAACTGGCTTAAACACACTTTGGCGTACCGCACACTCGAAGGACCAAGGCTTGAGTATGTTCCAGTTACGATTACGAAGTGGCAGCCAGCCGCGAGAACCTACTAGGAGGAGGGAGTGAATATGAGCGTTAAAGTTGAAAAATTTGTTGAGTTCCGTATTCACCGTTACGACCCAGAAGGTAAAAGGCATTACCTATCCACGTACAAAGTGCCAATAAGGAAAGGCACAACAGTTCTTGATGCATTAAACTATATTAGGGACAACCTCGACGGCACATTAAGCTTTAGGCATTCATGTCGTATGGGCATATGTGGAAGTTGCGGAGTCAACATAAATGGAAAGCCCATGCTTGCTTGTTACACGCAAGTGCTTGACTTAAACGCTGACACGCTTGAAATCGCTCCACTCTCTAACCTTCCATTGATAAAGGATTTGATTGTTGACATTGAACCGTTCTTTGACAATTTCAAAAAGATTAAAACCGTGCTGATAAAGCCAGAATCTGAACTCGTGAAGATGGTTGAATTTATCCAGTCGCCACTAGACCTAAAAAAGTACTGGGACTTGACGCTTTGCACGAAATGTTCAATATGCTATTCGGCGTGCCCAGCAGCAATAGACGAAAGGTTCCTTGGCCCTTCAGCCCTAACGGCGAACTACCGATTTATTGCAGACTCAAGAGATGAGGGGGCTGAAGAACGCCTAAAACCAATGGCGGAAAACATTTGGCTCTGTACACAATGCAACTCATGTACGCTATTCTGTCCAAAGCAGGTTGACTGCGCAAACGCGTTGGTTAATGACCACTGCTTGCTGGTTGAGGTTGGAAACATCCCGAGAACAGTTAAGGATGTGCTTGAAAGCGTTTACAAATACAACAATCCCATGGGAACACACCAAAGCAAAAGGATGGACTGGGCTAAGGGATTAAACGTTAAAACTTACCCGTCTGTTACTGAAGCTGAAGTACTGTTCTTTGTTTGCTGCTCAAACGCCTTCGACGCGAGAAACCAGGAAACAGCGCGAATAATGGCTTCAATCTTCGAAAAGCTTGGTGTAGATTATGCAACTTTAGGCTCTGAAGAATGGTGCTGCGGAGACCACATCTTAAGGATGGGCGAACCAGGCTTATTCGAGGTTCTAGCGGAACATAACGTTGCCATGTTCAAAAAGTTCAACGCCAAAAAAATCATAACGCTATCGCCACACTGCTACAACACATTCAAGAATGATAAACCATACAACGAAGCAAACTTAAACGTGCAACACTACACACAGTTCTTGGCAGAAGCCCTAAACTCTGGAAAACTCAAACTCTCAAAAGCCATCAATAAGCGAGTGGCCTACCATGACCCGTGCTTCCTAGGCAAACGCAACAACATATTCAACGAGCCAAGACAGATTCTGCAAGCAATAAAAGGCTTAGAACTCGTGGAAATGAAGAGAACAAAGCAAAGCAGCTTCTGCTGCGGCGGAGGCGCTGGAAGAGTTTGGACTGAGGAGGCGCCGGCTGAAAAGAGACCATGCGTTGAAAGGGTTAAGGAAGCATTGGAATTAGGCGTTGACACAATAGCTGTTGCATGTCCATACTGCATAACTACATTGGAAGATGCAGTGAAAGTTTTGGATGTTGAAGGCAAAATCGCCGTTAAGGATATCCTCGAACTTGTGAAAGAGGCGCTTTAGCGCCAACCCCCTTTTAATTATAAAGTTTTATTCTTTAAAGTTTGCAAAAATTTAGAGATACATTAATATAACTTATAACGCAAATTATATGATTCTGTTTAAGCTAAGTTTGGAGGAAAAATCTTGTACGGCTATGCTGGTCGAGTACTCCACATAGATTTAGCAACAGGAAAAACCCATGTTGAACCATTAAACGAGGACTATGCAAAAAAATACATTGGCGGAATAGGCCTAGGCATGCGCCTCTGGCTTGACCATTCACAGGCTGGAGTAGACCCATTCAGCCCAGAAAACCCGCTGATTCTCACAACAGGCCCAATATCAGGCACAGTTTGGCCAACTGGCGGAAACGGACACGCTTTCGTGGCAAAGTCTCCTCAAACCTACGGTGTAGGCGAAGCAAAGTCTCACGGTTCTTTTGGCACGGAGCTGAAGAGGGCGGGATACGACGCTGTTATTTTCAAGGGAAGGGCTGAAAAGCCAGTTTACGTTTGGATTGACGACGACTCTGTTCAACTTTTAAATGCTTCACATCTGATGGGAAAGTCGCCAGCAGACACCGAAGACGCGATAAAAGAGGAACTTGGCGACTACTACATTCGCGTGGCGGCCATCGGACCAGCTGGAGAAAAACTTGTTCGAATAGCATGTATAATAAACGAAAAAACTAGGGCTGCTGGGAGAACTGGGCTAGGCGCTGTCATGGGTTCAAAGAACCTTAAGGCAATTGCGGTCCGCGGAACCCACGACATCACGGTGGCTAAACCAGATGAGTTCATGGAGTTCGTCAAAGAATTCCATGAAAGAATGAAAGGCCCAGCAACGCAAAAGTACAGAACCCTAGGCACACCAGAAAACGTTTTAGTGCACAACGCTTTGCATTGCATGCCAACAAGAAATTATAACAACGCGCATTTTGAGGCAGCTGAAAAAGTAAGCGGAGAAGCACTAAACGAAAAATACGTCGCGAAAATAATTGGATGCAGCTCATGCGCCATGCGATGTGAACATGTATGCGTAGTAACCGAGGGACCATACAAGGGCGCAATGACACGGATGGAGTATGAGCCTCTCTGGGCCATGGGACCATACTGTGGCGTTGACCGTTTGGACGCTATAATAAAGGGCATGGACCTATGCAACTATTATGGAATAGACGCCATAAGCGCTGGAGTAATCGTCGGCTTTGCAATGGACTGTTATGAAAATGGGATTTTAACGCAGAGGGACTTGGACGGGCTGGATGCACGTTTCGGCAATCACGAAGCACTAGTCCAGCTTATAGAGAAAATTGGTAAACGCGAAGGGATAGGCGACATACTTGCAGAAGGCGTAAAAGTTGCTGGAGAAAAAATCGGCAAGGGTGCAGAAAAACTCGCACAACACATCAAAGGCGTTGAAGTTACTGGATACGACTTGCGCTGTTTGAAAACAGCCGCTTTGGGCTTTGCGGTTTCCTTTAGAGGAGCGGACCACAATAGGCATGGAGCTTACGCTTTTGACGTGAAGGGGAAAGTTAACCGTTTAGTCGCCGAGAAGGGAAGAGGAAGAATGGTTAAGGACATAGAGGACATATACACCATAATTGACTCGTTGATAATTTGCAAGTTCTCAAGGGGAACATATTATAAAGAAGCGGAAGACCTAGCGAAACTTTACACGTTGGTTACTGGAATTGAGATGACACCAGAAGAAATACGGCGATGCGGCGAAAGGATAAACAATGTGGCAAGAGTCTTCAACGTCAGAGAAGGCTTAAGCAGAAAGGACGACACACTGCCATGGAAAGTTATGAACCAGCCAATTCCAGACGAGGGACCAGCCAAAGGTGCCTACGTTTCGCAAGCGGAACTGGACTTGCTTTTGGATGATTATTATGAGGCTCGCGGATGGACAAGGGAAGGCATACCAAAGATAGAGAAGCTTAAGGAGTTGGGCATGGACGACCTGATCCACATTGTGGAAGGAAAAATAAAAGGAGCGTAAAATTATGGTTAAAATCCACGAGAGAAAATTCGTCACAGCAGACCCAGACAAATGCGTAGGATGCCAAGTATGCGAGTACGTGTGCTCTTTCACAAAAGAGAAAACTTTCAACCCGTTAAAGTCAAGAATACGCGTTGTGCGACTGAACCCGCTTGTCAACATATCAATCTCTTGTAGGCTATGCGAAGACCCGCCATGCGTTGCCGCTTGCCCAAGAGACGCGCTTTCGCAATCCGAAGAGAACGGCACAATAATAGTTGATGAGGACAAATGCAATGGATGCGGATGGTGCATTGAAGCATGCGATTACGGGGCGATAATGATACATCCAGAAAAGAAAGTTGTTTTTGTCTGTGACCTCTGCAAGGACAAGGGCGAACCCCAATGTGTTAAGTGGTGTCCAGAAGAGGCATTAGACATTGTGACAAGCGATGTTTTAGCGCAGAAGGCAAGGATTGCCGCCACAAAGAAGTTGTTCCAAGAAGCAATGAAGGTGGCATCTGGAACATAAACCGTCTTCTCCATTTTTCTTTATCACGCCACTTGTCATGGGAGAACTTCTAACAAGAAATCGACAAGTTTCGCGGCTGATTTTTCAACTTCCTTTGTTAAGCCCTCGCCGAACTCTGCACTTTTCGGCTGTATAAGCAGCAAAGCGATTTTTGCCTCTAAAGTTTTTGATAGGTATTCGCAAAACAAGCGCAAAGGAAGCATATGCGTCGAAAATGCTGAAGAAAACGCCAAGTCCTCTGGATAGACAAGTTTTGCCTCGCCTGGCTTTAGTCCCAAAACTGCAGCGTCGATTAGCAGTACATGCGTTGGGTTGAAGTCTATTATTTGCTGCATGAAACTTTCTGGAACTGTTTCGCATTCGATTAAGTACACTTTTTCGGAAACCTTTCCATGCATGTCTTGAACAATTTTTACTCCAACAAAGTCGTCCATTCTTACTGGATTTCCGATTCCAGCAACAACGACTTTTCTGGCGTTAGAAAGCCAATTCTTCAAATCCTTCTTCAGTTTTTGTTTAACCAAAAAATTCGCCGCCAAACTAAAATTAGAAAATGAGGGAAATATGGGAAAATTATCGTTGAAGCGTCTTGATTAGCTTCTTTTCGCTGTTGTAAATCTCCACAGTGAGCGGCATCTGCCCAAAAGCAAAGTGTGTGGCACATCCGAAGCATGGGTCATAAGCCCTAAAAGCCATCTCAACCATGTTCAAAACTCCATGGTCAACCTTGTCGCCGTGTATCAAACCTTTAGCAGCGTTCCGAACAGACATATTTATTGATGAACTGTTGTTGACAGTCGCAACTATCAGGTTAACGTCTTTGATAAGCGCATTTTCATCCAAAACGTAATGGTGAATCAGCGTTCCCCTAGCCGCCTCAACCACGCCTATGCCTTCTCCTGGCGCGCCTGGCTTGTTGCGTACTTCCTTACTCGTTATTTCTGGGTCTCTGCTCAACTCTAAGGCTCTTTCAGACGCGTACAAAAGCTCTATGAGCCTAGCCCAGTGATACGCCAAAGTGTTGTGGACTGGTTTTCCGCCAAGCGTCTTATACATGAACTCGTATTCTTCCTGCGCCAAAGGCGTTGCCATTCCATCTGCAGCGTTAAGCCTTCCAAGGGGTCCAACACGGTACGCTCCGCTTTCTGGACCGTCAACAAAGCCTTTCCAGCCAATCTTCTTTAGGTATGGAAACTTTACGTAAGTCCATTCTTCAACGTGTTCTGCAATGTGGTCAAGGTAGTTTTTGGCTTCGAATTTGATGAATTCTTTGCCGTTCGGGTCTACAACCCTTATTTTGCCGTCGTAAAAGTTCACCTTGTTGTTTTCGTCAACCAAACCCATATAGTAAGTTCGAAGCGTGTACGCGTCGCTCTTAATCAAGTCAACGTATTTGCTGTTTCCAAGAACAATGTTGTGGAAAAGTTTAAGCGAAAACTTTGCAAAGTTCACGGCTGAAGAAGCCATCTTCTCGATTTCGCTCCGCTCTTCTTCACTTAACGGTTTGGAAATTCCGCCTGGAATTCCGCAGACTGGATGTGTGGCTTTTCCACCGATTATTTCGGTTATCCTCTGCCCATAGGCTCTGTGCTTTATGACTTCTTTGCCGATTTCAAGTCCAGCCTTTTCAATTACGCCTATAACGTTTCTTCTTTCTGGTGGAGCATCTGGTCCGACAACAAAGTCTGGACCACCCAAATAGTAAAAGTGTAAAGTGTGGTCGTATAGGTAATAGCCACAGTACATGAGCTCGCGGAGCTTTTTTGCTGCAGGTGGCGGTTCAACGTTGAATGCTGCGTCTAAAGCTTTTGTCCCAGCCATGTGGTGTGCAACTGGGCATACGCCACAAATTCTGCTCGTTAAAAGTGGCATGTCTTCAGCTTTTCTTCCAATGCAAAACTTTTCGAAGCCTCTAAGCTCTGGAATTTGCAAGTAAGCGTTTTCTACTTCGCCCGCGTCGTTTAGGAATATTGCTATTTTTCCATGTCCTTCGAGCCTAGTTATTGGGTCGATGACGATTTTCTTCATTTTCTCATAATCCTCCTACGCAAAATCGATGCTGGTAGGGCGTACATGTAAAATGTGCCAATCGGGTCCTTTATTTGGCTGATTAGTTTTTCCACTTCCTCCTCCGTGTACTTTTCCTTCTCCTCTTCCAAGCCAAGTATAGAGGCCAGCGCGCTTATCATGGCGGCTCCTTGTTCTGGCGAGTTAGGGCATGGTCCACCACAGCCAGTGCATGGCATATCCGCCTTTAAGCATCTTGCTCCGCATCCGCCTCTTGTTGCGGGTCCCATGCAGATTATTCCTTGTTCTAATAGGCATTTTTCGGGTTCTGGAGCCTTCTCGTATACGCGGTAAATCTTCGAGATTTTCTTGTTTTCTTTCTTTCTTGGGCATTCGTCGCAAACCGATTTTAGCGGTGCGAGCACAGAGCCTTTTGGCGGCAATTCACCTTTGGCTATGACTTCTAAAGCGTATAATGTGCGTTCAACTGCTGGCGGACAGCCGGGAACATAATAGTCCACGTCCACGGTTTGGTCAAGCGTCCTAACAGTGTCGTAGAATTCTGGAATGTCCAGTTCGCCCTCCTTAACCTTAACATTAGGCTTTGGCACCGTCTTGTTTGGGTTTGCCGTTGAAAACGTCGTTCCATAAACCTTCTCAAAAATCTCCTCACGGTTAGTCAGATTCGCAAGTCCTGGGACCCCGCCCAGATGAGCGCAAGCGCCATAAGCAACAAGTATCTTCGATTTTTGCCTTAGGAGTTTAGCCATGTGCTCTTGTTCACTGTTGCGTATTCCACCGTTGAAGAAACAAACGTCTATGTATTTGTCTGGCATGTTTTCAACGTCTTTGTATTTTATGTCCATGGCAACTGGCCAAAAGACAATGTCGGCTATTTGAAGCACTTCTAGGATTTTTTCGTTTATGTCTAAAACCGCTATTTCGCAGCCACCACAACTCGCAGCCCAGTAAAACGCGAATTTCAACTTGTTTTTACTCATTTTCAACACCTTCTAACGCGGTTTTCAATATTTTTGAAGCATCAACCCTAAGCTCGTTGAAGGCAAGTTCTTCTGGCGGTATTCCCATAGCCAAACCGAGCAGTTGTGTGTAATGCAAAATTGGTATGCCATAAGTTTCGTTAAACATCTTTTCTATGCGCAGCTCGTTAGTGTCATACATTATGTGGCAGAACGGGCATATCGTAATCATGGCTTGGGCGCCAACCATTTTTATGTGGTTAAGCTTGTCACGTGCAAGCTGAAGAGCAATCTTGTCGTTTACGCCTACGCTTGGGGCTCCGCAGCATTCGGTTTCGTCAAGATAGTCGAGGCATATGGCGCCAGTAGCCTCTACAAGCCTTTTAAGCGTCTGCGGGTCTTCTGGGTCGTCAAACCCAATGTATTCTTTTGGTCTAAGGATGTGGCAGCCGTTGTGTTCTGCAACCCTAAGCGCCGTTAAAGGCTTCACAACAGCGTTCTTTATCCTTTCCAAGCCAACATCTTCAATGAGCACTTGCATTAGGTGCTTTGCTTCTATTGTACCCTTAAACTCTAAGCCAGACTCTTTCAAGTGCTTGTTAATTTCCTCGCGTAAAGCCTTGTCCGCCTTCAACATCTTATTAACCTTCTTAAGCGTTCCAGCGCATCCTGGACAAAGCGTTAGAATGTTTAGTCCTTCACGCTCTGCCAAAGCGAGGTTTCTCGCCGCTAGGATAAGCATCATTTCATGGCTCACCGGGTCCATTGGCAAACCGCAGCAGTTGAATTCTGGCATCTCAACGAGTTCTACGCCTAGTTTTTGAAGAACCTTGCGCGCTGAAATTTCGTAAGCTGAAACCCTATACGGAATCGCGCATCCGAGGAAGATTAGGAACTTATTTTGCGGCACTTTTCTCACCTTCAACAAACTTTAAGAAGCTTACACCGCGGAGAACCTTCCTAATACCTTCGGGGTTTCCACGCGGTAAAGGCGGTAAGCCTAAACTTTCTCGCTTCTTTATTCGCAAGTCTGGAATTTTGTAGGCATATCCAGACTCCAAAATGCTTGAGGCTTGCTCCTTGAAAACTTGTGGAATATAGCCCCTCTCGGCTGCTAGGTTGCGTAGTACGCGGATTACGCTTGCAACTTCAACATCTTGTGGGCATCTGTCCGTGCAAGTGAAGCATGAGGCGCAAAGCCACAGCGTGTCGCTGCTTAGGACTCTTTCGCGCAAGCCAAGTTGTGTCATGCGTATAATTTGTCTGGGGCGGTAAGTGTCGCTGAATTTTGCGATGGGGCAGTCGGAAGTGCATGTGCCACATTGGAAGCAGCGCATGAGCTTTTCTCCACCTGGCAGCCTTGCAATTTCATATTTGAATTTTGGGTCGATTTCAGAAGCTTTTATCGGTTCTTTTTCTGCTTGCGACATTAGGCTTTAACCTCCATTTTCTTTAGGGGGCTTGGTCCAAGCTTTTTTATTTCTTCAACCATCTCGCGTACTATGGCGGCGAAGCGGTCTCCTTCGCTTGCGGAAACCCACTCCAGCCGTAGACGTTCAGGTTCGATTCCAAATTCTTTTAAAATTTTCCTTAATAATGTTACCCTTCTCAAAGCCTTAAAGTTTCCACTGATATAGTGGCAGTCTGATGGTAGGTGGCAGCCAGCCACGAGAACGCCGTCTGCGCCGTTTTTGAATGCTTCAAGAATGAAGATTGGGTCGATTCTGCCGCTGCACATGACGCGAACAATCCTAATGTTTGGTGGGTACTGGATTCGGCTTACGCCCGCTAGGTCTGCTCCTGCGTAGCTGCACCAGTTGCAGAGGAAGCCAACTATTTTTGGTTCAAAATTTTCTTTTTCGCTCATGCTGTTGCCTCCACAAGAGCGGCTCTAACTTGTGCAAGTATTTCTTCAGTTGTGAAGTGTCCCATTATGATGGCTTTTGTTGGACATGCGGTTCCGCATGCACCGCAGCCCTTGCATAGGGCTTCAATTACGTGTGCTGTAAGTTTGCCGTCTTTTTCTTTCATTTCTATTGCCCCGTATGGGCATAGATATTCACAGATTCTGCATCCGCTACATAAATCTTCGTTTACGTTTGCCACAATTCCTTCCATCTCAAGCGTCGGTTTCGACAGTATCGTCGCGGCTCTTGCCGCTGCAGCGCAGGCTTGCGCTATGCTTTCGTCGATGTATTTTGGCGAGTGCGCCATGCCGCATAGGAACACGCCTTCTGTTGCGAAGTCTACTGGTCTAAGCTTCATGTGGGCTTCGAGGAAGAAGCCGTCTTTTGTTAATGGAACTTTGAGCATTTCTGCAACGCGTTTGTTGTCTGGGTTTGGAATTGTTGCTGCGCTTAAAACGATTAGGTCTGGCTCGATTTCGATTTCTTCTTTCAGCACCGGCTCCCAGAACCGCACCTTAAGCTTTCCGCTTTCACTAACGACTTGTGGTTTCCTTTCATCCCCGTAGTTTATGAATAGTACACCTTTTGTTGCTGCTTCACGGTAATAGTCCTCCTTGAAGCCGTAAGCCCTAACATCCTTGTATAAGACGTAAACTTCTGTTTGCGGGTTTAACTCCTTAATTTTTAGGGCGTTCTTTATTGCTTGTCCGCAGCATATCCGCGCACAGTTTGGTCTCTCCTCGTTTCTTGCTCCAACGCATTGTATCATGACTACGGTTTTGGCTTTGAACTCGCCATTTGCAAGTTTTTCTTCAAGTTCCCTTTGCGTGAGCACTCTCGGGTCTGAACCGTAAAGATATTCTTTAGGCACGTACTCGGTTGCGCCAGTAGCCACAATAACTATGCCATTTTCAACTTCCACTTCTCCGCCGCTGTGCCGCTTTATCTTAGTTCTAAAGTTGCCGACAAAACCCTTGATATTGACAACTTCAGAGTCCAAGTGAACATGGATTTTGCTGTTCGCCATTACTTCGCTTATTAGGTCTTTTAGTTTTTCCTGTGGGTTTTCGTCGCCCTCAAGCAAATAGTGTATGTGGCGTAGGTGTCCGCCAAGTTCTTTTTCTCTTTCTACCAAGTGCACTTCGAAGCCTTGCTTTGCGAGTTCTAGGGCTGCAGTCATGCCAGAAACGCCGCCGCCTATGACCAAGCCTACGGGTGTAACCGTTATTTGCGGTTTCTTTAATGGTTGTAGTAGCCTTGCTTTTGCAACGACTGAGCGTACAAGGTCTTTTGCTTTTTCTGTTGCGGCTTTCGGCTCGTGCATGTGAACCCAGCTGCATTGGTCGCGTATGTTTGCCATCTCGAATAGGTATGGGTTTAATCCAGCCTCTTGGACGGTTTCTCTGAATAGCGGCTCGTGGGTGCGTGGTGTGCATGAGGCTACAACTACGCGGTTTAGCTTGTACTGTTGAATCTTCTCTCTGATTAGTTTCTGAGTGTCCTGTGAGCAGGTGTATAGGTTTGCTTCTGCGTAAACCACGTTTGGCAGCTTTTTAGCGTACTCAACAACTTCTGGAACGTTAACGACTCCGCCTATGTTGATTCCGCAGTGGCAGACGAAAACGCCTATTCGCGGCTCTTCTTGGCTTACGTCCCTTTCCTGCGGGTACTCCTTAACCTTCACAAGCTTTCCTCTTTCGCTTGCGATTATGCTCATGGCTTTTGCCGCTGCACCGCTTGCTTGGGCAACGCTTTCTGGAATATCCTTCGGCGCACTGAATGCTCCGCAGACAAAAACGCCTGGTCTTGAAGTTTTTAGCGGCGTGAAAGTGTTTGTTTTGCAAAACTTGTACTTGTTAAGCTCTATTCCAAGCGCTTCAGCAAGTTTTTCAACATTTTTTGGCGGTTGCATTCCAATGGAGAGTACAACCATGTCGAATTCTTCTGTTTTCGGCGTTTCATCCTCAACATAATGTACGATGAGGTTTCCAGTAAGCGGGTCTTCGGATACGCCTGCAACCCTTGACCTTACGAATCTTATTCCCCATTCTTCTTTTGCGCGGTTGTAGTAGGCGTCAAACTCTTTCCCATAAGCACGTAAATCCATAAAGAATATTGTAGCGTCAAGCTTTGTCGGCGTGTGTTCTTTGGCGATGACAGCCTCTTTCATTCCATACATGCAACACGCTGCAGAACAATAGTTGTTTCCAAGCTGGGCATCGCGAGAACCAACACATTGGATAAAGGCAATTTTCTTCGGGATTTCGCCGTCAGAAGGTCTTAACACGACGCCGCCGTAGGGTCCAGAAGCGCTTAGTATGCGCTCAAACTCCATGCTTGTAACAACATTCGCGTAACGTCCATAACCGTACTCGCTTTTAAGTCGCGCATCGAATGTCTCGAATCCTGGTGCAAGTATTATTGCGCCTACTTTTAGCACGGCTTCGCTGTCTTGTTGGTCGTAAGCCACGGCTTTTGCTTTGCATATTTCGTAGCATGTTCCGCAGCCGATGCATTTTTCGCGGTCAATCTTGTACTTTAGTGGTACGGCTTGTGGATAGTCCACGTAGATCGCGCTTCTGTTGCTTAAGCCTTCGTTGTAGAGGTCTATGGCTTCAATTGGACATTTTTGTGCGCAGAGTCCGCAGCCGTTGCATTTATCTTCGATTATGTAACGAGCGTGTTTTCGAAGTTTCACTTCGAAGTTTCCAGATTCGCCGTCAACGCCCAAAATTTCCGTGTTAGTCAAAATCGTGATGTTCGGATGCCTACCAGTAGCCACAAGCTTCGGCGAAAGAATGCACATTGAACAGTCATTTGTTGGAAATGTCTTGTCAAGCTGAGCCATTACACCACCGATACTTGCGCCTTGGTCAACAAGGTACACTTTGAAACCAGCGTCAGCCAAATCCAAGGAGGCTTGGATTCCAGCAACTCCTCCGCCGACGACGAGAACTGCTCCAACCTTTTGGTTTTTGTCCGCCATTTTACTTTACCTCCAAAGCCTTGTAAAGTGGCGTTGTCTCGGCGAAACGCTCTATCGTTATCATGTTCTTCCTACGCATGTTTACAATCTGCTTGAGAACATCCGCGGGCTTGATTCCAAGCGCTTTAGCCAAATCCTTAACCGAAAGCGGCTTTGTCTTGGTCAACAAGTGAATTTTGTGGCGTAGAAACTCTTCCTTAACAATTTCGTCCATCAGAAAGTCAAATTCTTCTTGCGAGATTTTCTCTCCGTAAACGTTAACGCCCTCTGTTAGTTCCTTTTCTCTTCCAAGAAGAACTCTGAGCCTAAAATCGGAAGCAGCACTTTTGGCAGCTAAAATGTTTAGCATAAGTTCTGATTCTGGAGACTCTTTAAGCGGAGACTCGCCAAGCGCATTTATTGTGTTGTTAAAATCTTTTAGGTGTTGAATGAAGCTTTTTCTTTCCAGAGGCGTGTACCATTCAAGCTTTACGCGTTCTGGCTCCAAACCAGCAAGTGCAATAAGCTTTTTCAGGAGTTTTACGGCTCTTTCCGCCTGAAGGTTTCCTTCAACATAGTGGCAGTCTGGCGGTTTGCATCCAACCATCAAAACACCATCAAAGCCCTTCGCAAGCACATCCAAAACGATTGTTGGGTCAAGCCTTCCGATGCACATCACACGGGCGATGTTAACGTTTTTTGGAACTTCCATTTCTTCTAGGCAGAAAGCCCAATTACACATGAAACAAACAATTTTCGAACTCATGCTTTCGCCTCCTCAACTTGCAAAGCAAGGCTCAATATACGCTCATTCGAAAGCTTCTTCATCGAAATTGCCTGCTCTGGACACCGCGCAGCACATATTCCGCAGCCCTTACAAAGTTCCTCATTAACCTGCGCAATCTCCTTCTCATTCTTCTTTATCGCTCCGAATGGGCATACAACAGCGCAGACATTGCAGCCCACACACAAGTTTTCGTCAACAACAGCCTTGTCGCCCTCGCATAAGTCCAGTTCTGCTAGGCATTCTGCACACGGTCCACAGCCTAAACAGCGGAAAGCCTCAAAAGCTGCTTCGCGTTTCAGCTTTTCAAGATAAACCTTCGCTTCCTCAAAGCTTAAGTGAGGCTTTTCCAGTGGAGGTTCGTATCTGCGCTCCTTC
>JBNAWC010000018.1:12405-21705 GCA_049700035.1 Candidatus Bathyarchaeales archaeon | reverse complement strand
TAATATGTCGGATTCTCTGTCGTATTCCACTTTCACTTAATCTTCACCCATGTTCTGTTTTCCAGTTTTCTGCCAATTTTTCTTGGGCGTTTGATGTTATAAACGTTGTCACAATTTTGATTTCCTTATCCTCTCTAGAGTATGCTACTAAAAGATGCTTCTCATCAAGCTTCTTGAAGTCGATTGTTGTTCCCGTGCTTAAGTCATAATATGTCTGGGATGGTTGCAATATTGCCTCCAAAATCACGTCCTCAGTTATACCCCTTTCAGCTGCTCTGGCTTTTGCGTGTTTTGTATATTTCATGTAACCGCAACCGTATTATTGAAATTCTTCTAGTCAGCTTATTACGGTTGTGGCTACATTCTTTCCCATTTTTAGCGGAAAAATCTTCTTCCCTGAACCCCATAGACAACTTTCACCGTGTAGTCATGTTATTTTCTATGGCGCAGCATTTCATTGCTTCCGTTAATAGCGACTAATTAAAATCCTAGATTTTCCAGCGACTGCATTTTATTGGTAAATTTGTGCGTGATCCCACCCCCGCACTTTTTGGTGGCACTTGATTCAAGGCAGAATAAATTTCGGTTGCACCTCTTGCAGATATGGAATCTTTGGTCAAGAGTTGGAGATAATTCCTCCGGACTGGTTTTCTGTGGGTAATAAAGCTAAAATAGTGAGCATGTAATCTAATATGGGTGCGATGGAGTGACTGAAGACAGGAATAATTATTCGGACTATGTCAAGCATCTCTCGAATCTTATGAGCGGCATGTTATTTCTCGCAGGCTTCACATTTACAGTCGTCACCATTCTTCTTACGCGACTTTCTAATCCAAATACAGTGCAGTCACAGCTCATACTTCTCTTTTTTACTGTGTTTTTCTACTTGCTCATTTTTCTCGCCAGTCATTTCGCAATTGAAGTTATCTACTATTGTGAAGGCGTTCCCCAGTTGTCGATACAAACAAAGATTACAAATGCTCTTGTGGTGCTTGTGATTCTCTCGGTTGGTTTTGCTTTTCCCCTATTATTCCTCCTCTGGGAGTTAACTTCGCTTGCTACAATCTCATGCGTGATATGGATGTTTTTTGCAGTTGCAATTTTCCTTTTTGTCTACATGCCGTTTCAAAAATGGCGAAGAATACATTAAGCCTTTTAAATGAGAAGCGAGATGACTAAGCAAGAACTTTTTAACTGAAAATCTAGAGGGGGTAGGTCGCTATTGGTTGTTTTCTACGCCAAAAAATGTTAATTTTCGTTGTATTTATAAGGAAGTTTGCGTATTTTGGATTGCGGTAACGTTGTGCTGTTAGAGGGCTAAGAACAGAGGCAACGTTACACAAAACTACAACGACAAAAGCGGGGTGATATAAGCATGTCTGGAAAATCTGAAACAATATTGATTGGAAGAAAGCCTGCAATGAACTATGTCTTGGCCATCGTCACTAGCCTTTCAGCATCCGACACCAAAGAGATAACAATCAAAGCGCGGGGACGAGCAATCACGACAGCTGTTGACGTTGCAGAAATCGTGAGGAACAGGTTCTTAAAAGACTTGAAAGTAAGCAAGATATCTATTGGAACTGAGGAGATGCCGCCGAAACAGGGACAAAACAGGTCGCGGATGGTTTCAACGATGGAAATAACGCTTACGAAGTAGGCTTTGAATGGAATAAGCCTAAAACAGCGATTGCCCTCACTTTTCTTTAATTTTATTTTCTCTGCTTTAGTGCGCGAGAGAATCTCCATACTGTGAAATATCAGAAGCTTGTAAGATTTCTCTGCGCTTAACAATTTCCTTAAAATCTACATAACCGCCATCCACTATCTTCAGCTTGGCATTAACCTTCTTACCTTTAATCTCTATAACGTTGTATGAATTGCAAAAGAACCCCCTCAACTTTTCACATGAGACGCTTCCAGCATGAACCACAAGCATGTCCTCAATCTTCCACCGCCATGGTCTATGACGGTGGCCACAGAGAACCAAATCCACCTTAGACTTTACTAAGCTTCTTAGGACATCGCCAGCATCTACAATCGTGATTTGGTCTGCTCCAGTGTCTGGAACGGGAATAATGTGATGGTGTATCGTCACTATTTTCACTTTATCCTTGTATTCTTCAAGGGTTTTCTCATGCCACAAATTCTGTCTATGTCCAACTTCGCCGTCGTCTCTGTCTGGTCTTGCTGAGCTGAGAACAACGATAACTGCTTCTTCGGTTTCTGTTACTTGTGAAAATGGGAAAAACTCCTTGAAGAGCAAATAGCCAGTTGAACGGTAATCGTGGTTTCCGCTTAGATATATCACCTTTTCAGCTTTCAGCTTTTTCAACTCTTTTGAAGCGTCTGTAAACTCGGATATTAAGCCATTTTCAGTTAAATCCCCAGTCACAAGCACCACATCAGGCGACAAACTGTTAATTTCCTTGATAGCTTTCCTTAAGACTTCTCTACGCAGCATTGGACCACAGTGTACATCCGAAATTTGAGCAAGCAACATTTTATTACGCGCCTTATTCCCGACTTGCAAGTATCACAATGTAGTCTGCGGTGTCTGCGCACATGTCTGCGGCATACTCAATGAACTCAACCAAATCATCGAAAATCACCATGGCACCACAGTTAATTTTCGCTGAATATTTGATGAATAGCGCCTTCGTTTTCAAGTATTCGTCATCAATCGTATGTTCAATTTCCTCCACTCTCTTCGCCCCTTGGATAGCCTCTGCAGGATTCGCCGTAATCTTTTCAATACTTCCACGCAGCGCGTCAGCACACTCTACAAGCGTAGCAGTCATGCTAACAGTGTTATCCCAAAGTTCCTTCGGTATATCGGAGTCAGAGAGCATCCTCACACATCTCGCCACATCCTTCACATGATCCGCCAACGTGTCAAGGCGCTTTACAAGGTGCATCAAATCTTCACGATACTCCGCGAAAAGTGCTGCTCCCTTAGACAACTCCTTGAAAACTTCGGTTCTTAAGCCGTCTACCTCCTTCTCCATCTTAAAGAGGTTTTCGATGCTTTGAAGCGCCTCCTTCTTTTTTGCCTCTGAAATGTTTTTCACCGCTTGATGGAGCAGGGTCACAGTGCCAAGAGCCTTTGTTATCTGTTCTTGCGCCAAATCCAGCGCCTTTGTTCTACGGCGCCTTTCAAACCACGCGTAGCTTCTCTTCTCCAATTTTACCTCTCCTTTACCATAATTTTTGAAGCGTGCTTATAACATTTCTCAAAATATGCTTTCCATTAAATGGCAGTTTCCTATTTTTCAGTTGTCCAATACGCTGTTACCTTACCCTTCTCGTCTGCCACATATTCCTTCTTGAAGATGGGCGCCTCTTTCTTATATCGTTCCACAGCTTCCTCCAACACCGCAAACACTTCTTTACGATGTGAACCAGCAACCAGAACGTAAACAAGGTCTTCGCCTACGCTGAACTCGCCGAGTAAATGGTGAATTTGGACGTCCACTATTCCTGGTTTTTTCTTTAAATCGTTGCAAATTGCCGACAAGGTTTCATTTGCCTTTTCTTCGTAAGCCTCCAACCTCAACTTCTGTACCTTTTCTCCCCTTTCGTTTTCTCCGCGAACCACTCCAATAAACAGTGCAATTGCCCCTACCTTTTGAAAGTCGCAACTATTTTTTGCTTTTCTTATAATATCCGTTATGGAGATCTCCCCTTTTTCATGAACGCCCGCTTTTGCTGTCATAGGCAACTCAACCATCCTACAAAAATAATCGGCTGACCTATAAACATTGACGCTGCGTTATTTTGATAGCATAACCTTCCAAAAACTAACTTTCAACAGCGCTGTTTTTCCTTAAAAATTTTCTAAGGTTGCTGAGCAGTTTTTGGAATTTAATGAATTTCTCCCGAGCTTGACTTATTGAAATCTCAGAAAAAATTATGACGTCATTTGGTTTAGCTTGTCCAAGCAAAGAAACATCTGGCGTTATCACCGCGGCTATTTTTGGATACCCACCCGTAGTTTGTGCATCACGCATAACAATTATTGGCTGTCCATCCTTCGGCACTTGAATTGCGCCTGGCAAAAGCGCATCGGAAACTATTTCTCCCTTTTCTTTATGCTCTATTTTTGGTCCTTCCAGCCTATATCCCATGCGATCTGATTCAACCGTAACCCTATACTGACTTGAAAGGAAAGTGTTTATTCCCTGTTTTGTGAACATGCTTTTTTGTGGTCCAAGTATGACGTTTGCCGTGAAAGGGCTTGTAAATTTTGGTGTAAGCTCTTTTGGAAGTGAATATGTATGCTCTATTGGTGGTGCACTAAAGCCCTCGATTACGTCGCCAGCTTTTAACTGTCTGCCGTTAATTCCTCCAAATCCGCCGCGCACACACGTTGATCTACTTCCTAAAATAATTGGTGTGTTTATCCCTCCTCTCACAGAGATGTATGCGCGGCACCCGCTTTCCATTTTTCCAAAAGAAATTATGTCCCCTTCTTTGACTTCTAATGTTTGCCACATTGGAACATTTTGACTGTTTACTTTTGGAGAGATGTCTCCTCCAGTTATTGCAATTTGCGTTTTAGCTAAAGCTTGTAGCTCTGGTCCTGTAAGTGTAATTTCAAGGCATGCATTATTTGGGTTGTTTCCAACTAAAAGGTTGGCTGTGACCAACGAAAACGTGTCCATTGCCCCAGATATTGGCACGCCATATTTGAGGTAGCCATACCTTCCCATATCTTGAACAGTAGCGAATAGTCCTGGTTTTAGCACGTTAAAAACTTTCATTTGCTGTTTCATCTTCTGGGAAAATTAGGTTAATGCCTTTCAAGGTTGAATTAAGAATTATTTTGAACGCGCCTTCCGATATAGGTTTAAACTTGACAGTGTCTCCTGGATTTAAAAGTGCAGGAGGCTGTTCATAAGGATCAAACAGCTTAAGCGGAGTTCTTCCTATTATTCGCCATCCGCCAGGCGCTTCACATGGGTAAATTCCAGCTTGCTTCTCTGCTATGCCAACAGATCCTGCTGGCACCTTAAGCCTTGGTTTTTCTAGGCGTGGAGTTGCAATTTCATCTGGGACTTCTCCCATATAAGGGAAGCCTGCCAGAAACCCTATCATGTAGACGCGGTATTCTGTTTTTGAGTGTAAGGCGATAACCTGTTCTTCGCTTATGTTGTGATATTGAGCAACATATGTAAGGTCTGGCCCGTATTCTCCTCCATAAACAACTGGAACTACAACCTTTTTGCCCTTAACTTTAACGTTTGTGCTGCGTAGTTCTTTTTCAATTGTTTTGATGTGTAGGCTTAATTGTTTGTATGTTGTTTCTGATGGGTTATAGCAAATGAGCAGTGAGCGGTATGTTGGGACAAGTTCTTTGACTCCGTGGATTTTTGCTCTTGAAATTGCATCGCTTAGGGCGATAACTTTGCTGTTTATTTCTAAACTTATCGCGTCGCCGAATTCTACCACTATAGCATTATCACCTAACGGGAAGTATTTTGCAGACAGGCGTTCCCCTTTTGCCAATGTAAAGCACCGAAGAAGGATTATAGAAAGCTTCCAACAGGTTTAACTTCAATGTTTGCTTTTGCCAATTCTTCCTTTAACGCTTTTGCCAATTCAACAGCAGTTGGTGTGTCGCCGTGAACGCAGATTGTGTGGATTGTGCCTATTTTTATGGCGTCGCCGTTGATTGCAATGACCTTCTGTTCTTTAACTGCCTTAATCGCCCTTTCAACAACCTTCTGTCTTTCTTGGATAATCGCGTTGGGTTTTTTTCTCGAGACAAGGCTTCCATCAGCGTTATATGCCCTATCAGCAAAAAATTCGTGTGCAACTTTTAGTCCAGTGTTGCGCGCCGCTTCTGCCAATGCTGATTTTGGAGGTGCAAAAATTATCAAATTTGGGTTTAATGCTTGAACGGCTTCGATTACAGCGTTGGAAGTTTTTTTGTCCTCTGATGCAGTATTATACAATGCTCCGTGAAGTTTAACATGTTGAAGATTTGCGCCAATTGTTGACGCGAAGCCTTGTAATGCGCTTACCTGGTAAATCGTATAATTCCTAATTTCTTCTGGAGTTAACCGCATTTCTCTTCTTCCGAAACCCAGAAGGTCGGGGTAGCTTGGATGTGCGCCGATAGCGACATTATATTCCTTTGCCAGATTTATTGTGTGGGCGATTGTAACTGGGTCGCCTGCATGAAATCCACACGCAATGTTTGCTGACGTTATGTGTGGCATTATTTTTTCGTCATTTCCAACTTTGAAGGCGCCGTAACTTTCGCCCAAATCACAATTTATGTCTACTTTAAATTTCATGATAAATCCCGAATGTGTTTTCTTAAGTCTCCTAGTGTTGCTGACGGAACTGGCAAATCCTTCATCGTCAACAATCCTGGACGCGCCTCAATAACTTTGGGAATTGCATTTACAACCATCGCAACAGTTCCTATGTCACCATGTATGCATGGCTGTATTCTCTGCCTTACTTCTGGAACACCTCTAATTGTTATCGCATCATACTCTTCTTCAGCGCCTAAATAAGCCTGAAACTCAAGCTTTATGACCTCTTTGCCTTGCATCATGCCTTTAGCGTTTTGTTTTAGCCCCGCCACCTCGCCAGCTTTAACTTCTATGAATTGGCTTTTCACCGGCTTTTTGGCAATGACTGGCTCAACTGGCTCTGTTACTATTCTATCTAGTTTCCATGCGATGGCATCGGCGATCATGGCTATTGACTGTTCAAGTCCCACATGCCCAGTAATTTGTTTGCTTTCTATTCTGTGCTTAAATTCTTCTACTGTCAGTCCAGCGCCTATCTTTTTTTGGAATGGCAACCGCCTTTTTGCTGAGTCCATAACCCTTATGGCTTCTATTTTTTCGATTTTCTGGCAAACTGCAGTTAACGTTATCACCAACGTGTCCATCAAGAAGCCTGGGTTTATGCCGGTGCCAAGCACTGTGGTGTTGTATTTTTTGGCTAACGCATCTAATTCGTTTGCAATTTTTGGTTCGGCATAGTATGGGTAGGATAATTCTTCGCATGTAGATATCACTTTGATGCCGTGTTTTATGAGTGAAGCTATTTGCGGGTACGTATCTTTAAGATATGATGTTGTTGTGTGTATCGCCACATCTGCTTTAACTTTGGACAATGTTTCATCTATGTTGTCTGAAATTTTTATTCCCAGATGCTTCATACCTAATACTTCGCCCAGGTCTCTGCCGACCTTATCTTTCGCGATGTCTATGGCTCCGACGATTTCTACTCCATCTTTTTCTGCTAGAAATTTTGCGATTAACGTTCCAACCGCGCCGACGCCGAACAGGATAACCCTTATTTTTCGCATTTATGTCTCCCATATTCTTTTCATTACTTTTAGCTTATAAAATGTGATTACAACATTTGTAGAGTATAACATCGCTTAGAAAACTTTACATTTGTAAACCTTTATATCCATGAGAAAACTCAAACTATGAGAGGGCTCAAGTCTTGGCAACAGCAGAAGCCACGACACATGAGGAAGAAATCAAGCTTCCAAAAATTGAAAAGCTTAAACACTGTTTCGAGTGTGGCATTTGTACCGCAAGCTGTTCAATGGCTGAACTGCTTGAAGAAGATTACAATCCACGGGAACTTCTTGAAAAAATTTTCTTAAATGTTGAAGACGCGTTGTCTGCGTATGAGCTCTGGTTATGTGCATGGTGTTATAAATGTTATAGACGGTGTCCACAAGCATTAGAAGTTCCAGAGATCTTTCTTCTAGTGCGAAAAATGGCTGTAAAACGAGGTTACCTACATCCTCTGGAAAAAGCCATGCAAAAAGTTGCACAACACATTCCATTACCCCTTATAGTTACGCTTGTATGTTTGCATCCAGAACGCGCTGGACTTAACACACAGGATGTTTTAGAAACTATTCGAACCGAACGTGTTAAACTGAAAACAAAAAAGGCGATAAAAGACGATAAATATAAAGTAGCGGTTTTAGGCTCCGGACCTGCGGGTTTAACTGTTGCTTATGAACTTGCTCGAAAGGGTTATCCAATAACAGTTTTTGAATCGCTTCCAGAACCAGGTGGGATGCTTAGAAAGTGTATACCAGAATATCGCTTGCCAAAGAACGTTTTAGACGATGAGTTACAGTTTTTGGATGGCCTGGGTGTTGAGTTTAAAGTTAACATGCATGTTGGTAAGGACTTAATTTTTGATGATTTGTGGGATGAAGGTTATAGGGCTATTTTTGTTGGTGTTGGCGCCCATAAAAGTCATAGGTTAAAAATTGAGGGCGAAGACCTGAAAGGTGTAGTGCACGCTTTAGATTTTCTGTGGCAGATTAGAAGTAACACAAAAGTTGAACTTGGCAAAAACGTTGCAGTTGTCGGCGGCGGAAATGTGGCCGTGGATGCTGCTAGAACAGCTTTAAAACTCGGCGCGGAAAATGTAACAATATTTTATCGAAGGTCAAAGGTTGAAATGCCAGCGAATCCTTGGGAGGTCAAAGAAACGGAAGAAGCTGGTGTAAAAATGGAGTTTCTGGTAGCTCCAAAGAGAATTTTAGGAGAAAATGGACATGTTTCAACAATTGAGCTTGTTCGCGTGAAGTTAGGCGAATTAGACGAGTCTGGTAGGAGAAAACCCCTGCCAATAGAAGGTTCAGAGTTTGTTTTTAAAGCAGACACTGTTATTTTGGCGATTGGTGAATCTCCTGACTTAGAGTTTTTACCAAAGGAAATAGTCCTTAATGGCGATGGAACAATTTGGGTTAACCCCATAACCATGGAAACAAGTATCCGCGGAGTTTTTGCTGGTGGAGACGTCGTTACTGGTCCAGCGTCAGTTATCGAAGCTATTTGCGCCGGAAAGCGTGCCGCCAACTCGATTGAAAGCTATCTGAAGGCTGTGGAGGCATAAATTGATGGTTAAAGATGAAAGGCAAAAATTTGGTGGGGCTTCAGAAGAGGTGCGCATAGGCGTTTATGTTTGCCATTGTGGATTAAACATCGCTGGCTCTGTGAACTGCGAGGAAGTAGCCAGATTCGCCTCCACCCTTCCACATGTCGTTATAGCTAAGGACTATAGGTATACGTGTTCAGATCAAGGGCAAGCCATGATAAAAAACGATATTAAAGAGCATAAACTTAACCGCGTTGTTGTGGCTTCTTGTTCACCGAGGCTTCATGAACCAACCTTTCGCAAGGTTTGTGAAGAAGCTGGATTAAATAAGTATCTTTTTGAGATGGCGAACATACGCGAACAATGTAGTTGGGTTCATCTGTATGATCGTGAGGCTGCAACTGAAAAAGCTAAAGATTT
>JBNAWC010000018.1:0-12395 GCA_049700035.1 Candidatus Bathyarchaeales archaeon | reverse complement strand
AAATGGCTGTTGCAAAGGCCGCCCTTCTTAAACCTTTAGAGGAAATCGAAGTTCCAATACTTCAAAAAGTGCTAGTTATCGGCGGCGGCGTTGCGGGCATACAAGCAGCTTTAGATCTTGCGGATACTGGCTACGAGGTTTATCTTGTTGAGAAAGAACCGAGCATTGGCGGTATGATGGCACGTATAGACAAAACTTTTCCAACAATGGACTGTTCAATTTGTATTCTTGCGCCTAAGATGTCAGATGTGGGGCATCATCCAAAAATTGAACTGTTAACTAACAGCGAAGTTGTGGATGTGAAAGGTTACATTGGCAACTTTCACGTTAAAATATTAAAGAAACCTAGATATGTCACAAAGGATTGTTCCGCATGCGGTGAATGCGCAAAAGTTTGTCCAGTTACAGCCCCAAACGAGTTCGACACGGGCTTAGCAATGAGACACGCAATTTACACTCCTTTTGCGCAAGCAGTCCCAGCCACATACACTATAGACATGAACCTTTGCCTAAACAAGGAAGGCATAATAGTCTGTGATAAATGCATAAGAGCATGCGAAAGACAAGCAATAAACTTTGACATGAAACCAGAAACAGTAGAAATAGATGTTGGCACCATAATCGTAGCAACTGGCGCCGACGTTTTTGACCCATCAACATTGCCAAACTATGGTTATGGAAAATACTCAAACGTTATAACATCATTGGAATTTGAAAGACTCATTAACGCTGGTGGGCCTTCTGGCGGACACCTAATAAGGCCAAGTGATAAGCAAATACCAAAGCGTGTGGCGTTCGTTCAATGCGTGGGTTCCCGCTCAAACAGAAACGAGAGGCAGTATTGCAGTAACGTTTGCTGTATGAACACGATTAAGGATAGTCTACTAATCAAGGAGCACTGGCCTGAAACAGAAATTTATGTTTTCTATGTTGATATACGCGCTTATGGCAAGGGATTCGAGGATTTGTATAGAAGGGCAAGAGAAGAAGGCGTCAAATTCATACGTGGGCTACCGGCAGAAATAATTGAGGATGAGAAGACGCGTAACTTGTGGCTTATCGGCGAAAATACGCTGCAAAAGGAATTGTACAAAATAAATGTTGACATGGTAATTCTGTCAGTGGGCTTGGAACCGCGAAAAGATAGCGAAATAATACAGCGGTTACTTTCCCTCTCCAGAACACAATATGGATTCTTCTTGGAGGCACATCCAAAACTTAGACCAGTAGACGCCGCGACTGGCGGCATATTTTTTGCGGGATGCGCCGAGGCTCCTAAAGATATAAAGGACAGCGTGACGCAAGCAAGTGCCGCGGCTGCTCGAGCTGGAATTTTGATGTCTAAGGGCAAAATAGCTGTTGAGGCAATAACGCCTGTGACTTTTCCTGAAAAATGTAAGGCTTGCGGGCTTTGCACAAAAGTTTGTCCTTACAATGCCTTAACATTACTTAAGGAGCTGAAGCGTGTTGAAGTGATAGAAGCTGCTTGCGGTGGTTGTGGGACGTGTGCAGCTGAGTGCCCATTTGAGGCTTTAACCCAAAAACACTTTACTGACGAGCAAATTCTTGCACAGATAGACGCCGTGACAGAACATGAAGCACACAAGAAGATTGTTGCCTTCTGCTGCAACTGGTGCGCCTATGCTGGTGCAGATTTCGCTGGAGTAAGCAGGATGCAGTATCCGCCAGATGTCCGAATAATAAGAACTATGTGTTCTGGAAGGGTCTCGCCGAAATTCATTGAAAGAGCGTTCGCCAGAGGTGCTGCAGCGGTGCTTGTTGCTGGTTGCCATCCTGGAGATTGCCATTACATAAACGCCAATTATCAAACGCAAAAGCGTGTGGAACGTTTTTGGAAACGGATGGAGCAGTTGGGGCTGAATAAGGAAAGGCTTCAATTACTTTGGGCTTCAGCAGCGGAAGGCGAAAGAATCGCCTCAAAAATTCGCGAGATGCACGAAATGATAAAGAAAATTTCGCTTGAGGAAATAGAACGCACCAAAAAAGCTTTTGGAGGAAGTTAATGTATGCCTGAAAGAATTTGGCGCAAACCCCTTGACAGCGAGAAAGCAAAACTGCCGAAAGCAGAAATTCATATAATTCAAGATCAATGCAAGGGCTGTGGCTTTTGTATACAATACTGTCCACAAAAAGTTTTGGAGGAATCAAATGATATCAATGCGCGGGGGGTTCATCCGCCAAGGGTTGTTGACGAAAGCAAATGTGTTTTATGTAGTTTTTGCATGTCTGTTTGTCCAGACTTTGCAATATTTGTAGTTGAGAAAAAGGAGTGCAAAGAAAATGTCAAACGTGATTAAACGGAAAGCTGTATTGACTGGCGCCTACTTCATGAACGGCGACTTTGCATGCGCAGAAGGGGCAATAGTGGCTGGCTGCAGATTCTTTGCGGGATACCCAATCACTCCAGCAACGGAGATTGCCGAGCGCCTCTCAGAAAGAATGCCAGAAGTGGGCGGAATCTACATTCAAATGGAAGACGAAATTGCATCAATAGCAGCAGTTATAGGCGCGTCATACGCTGGATTAAAGGCTATGACGGCAACTTCTGGACCAGGCTTTAGCCTAATGCAAGAGAACATCGGTTTGGCTGTTATGACGGAAGCTCCATGCGTAATTGTTAATGTTATGCGTGGTGGACCTAGCACAGGACAGCCAACGTTGCCAGGACAGCAGGACGTAATGCAGGCTAAGTGGGGTTCACATGGAGATTATGAGATCATCGCGTTGTCGCCTTCTTCGGTTCAAGAAATGTTTGATTTGACGGTTGAAGCTTTCAACTTGTCTGAAATGTACCGTATTCCAACGATATTGTTAGCTGATGAGGTTGTCGGACACATGTGGGAAAAAGTGGTGATTCCACCACCCGAAAATTTGAAGATTGTTAATCGCAAAAGACCGAACGTTCCACCAGAAAAGTATTTTCCCTTCATGCCTGACGACGACCTTGTTCCACCCATGGCTTGTTTTGGAGAAGGTTTCGCCTTTCATGCCACTGGCTTGACTCATGATGAGCATGGTTATCCACAAACGCAAAGTTCGGAGGTTCAAGAGCGGCTTGTTAAGAGGCTATGCGACAAGATAAGGAAAAACGCGGATAAAATAGTGAAGGTTGAAGAGGTTATGCTTGAAGACGCAGATGTCGTGGTTATTGCTTACGGTATAGTTGCAAGAGCCGCGTTAAGCGCCGTAAGAAAGGCCAGAGCGGAGGGAATAAAGGCGGGTTTACTGCGTCCAATCACATTGTGGCCGTTTCCAGAGAAGCATGTAGAAAAAGCTGCGAGGAAAGCGAAGAAAATAGTTGTTGCAGAGATGAACTGCGGCCAAATTTTACGCGAAGTTCAAAGGATGGCAAAAGAAACTCCTGTTACGTTCCTTCCAAAGTTGGGTGAGGATCCGCATACGCCTATGGAGATTTTGGAGGGAATTAGGAGGAATGATGCATGATGACCGAGATTGAGCATCCGCTTTCAAAGTATTTGAGAAAGGCTATGATGCCTCACATATGGTGTTCTGGCTGCGGCAACGGCATAATCCTAAACTGCTTCGTTCACGCAGTGGATGAGTTGCAAATGGACTTGGACAAGCTTGTGGTTGTTTCTGGAATTGGCTGCATTGGGCGCGCGGCGGGCTACATAAACACGAATTCATTTCATACAACTCATGGTCGCCCAATAGCCTTTGCAACTGGAGTGAAACTTGCCAACCCAAACCTTGATGTTGTCGTAATAAGTGGCGACGGTGACCTCTTTGCAATCGGCGGAAACCATTTCATACACGCAGCGCGGAGAAACATAGGGATAAAAGTGATTTGCGCAAACAACTTTAACTATGGAATGACTGGTGGACAGCAGGGACCAACAACACCGCTTGAAGCGCTTACAACCACGACGCCTTATGGAAACATTGAGCATCCCTTTAACCTTGTTCACCTTGCAGCGGCTTCTGGAGCAACATATGTGGCTAGGTGGACAACGCTTCATGTGCGTAGGCTAACACAGTCGATTAAGAGGCTCTTGCAGAAGGAGGGCTTCGGCTTCATTGAAGTTGTTTCGCCGTGTCCCGAAATCTTTGGTCGGCGCAACAAGATGAGAACTGGGCTTGAAATGATGGAGTGGTTCAGGAGAAGCTCTGTTGTGGAGAACTTTTCTGACCCTGCGAAGGCGGAAATTACTCCAGAAAGGATAGTTGTTGGAGAGTTTGTGAATATAGATAAAATAAGTTATGAGCGGCTTCTTCACGAGAAGATGGCGCATATAAACGAGGATAAAATGTGGCGGTGATTTGAATATGCGGGTTGAGGTTAGGTTTGCAGGTTTCGGCGGTCAAGGCATAATAAAATCTGGCATAATCGTGGCGTCAGCTGCATGCATCTACGGCGGCAAGAATGCTGTTCAAACGCAGTCTTATGGTCCAGAATCTAGAGGTGGCGCTTGCAAATCCGAAGTTGTAATAGCTGAAGAAGACATAGATTTTCCAAAGGTTGTTGAACCAGACGTGCTAGTTGTAATGTCTCAGCACGCCTACAACGAGTATGCAGAAAATGTAAAAGCTGGTGGAACAATACTTTTAGACCCAGACATGATTCCACACGAGAAAGATTTACGCGGAGTCAAGGTTTTCCGTGTACCTGCCACGCGCATCGCCGAGGAACTTGGCAGAAGAATTGCTGCTAACATAGTCATGCTTGGCGCTTTCGCGGCAATAACTAAAATCATTGACAAGGATGCTGTGAAAAATGCCATTAAAGATAATGTGCCAAAAGGAACTGAAGATTTAAACATTAAAGCGTTTGAAATGGGCTATAATTATGGAGAAAGCCTTCTAAAAAGCTAGTTTACCCAGCCTTCTGTGTTTGAGGTTGCGCCACCTGTGTGACTAGCTTTGATTTTCTTATTCCCACATGTCTAAGCGGAACTATTTTTTTCGCTTCGTTGTATATGTCTGAGGCTATTTTTCCAAGAACTATTTCTTGGGCAAACTGGTCTAATGTTAGGTTTGTTGCTTTTTCTTTGATTATTTTCTCCATAATTGCTCTTAGGGCTTTTTCTTGTGATGTCTTGATTCGTGAAAGCGTGAAGGCGGATGTAGCCAAACGTAGCTTGTATCCGTCTTTTGTTGTAACGTTGAATATTCCATCAACCTTTGTGGTTCTTCTTCTAACAAGGCTGCGCAAGTAGTCTCTTGCATACTCATGTCCCTTAAACATAGTTTTAGCTGTTTTTCCATCAACTTCTGTTATTTGAAAGTACATTTTCAAGTATTGATGTGCAAAATCATTTGTTATATCGTAAAGTGTGGAGTCGATAACCCTTCCTATGAGTTTTTCTGGTTCGTCCGCTGGCACCGAGCCTAACTCCACATTTCCAAAGTACGGCGGCGCCAGTACGGTGTACCATGCTTTGCTTCGCCATTTATCCCGAACTTTCTTCGTTTTTGTTGACAAGCTTATCCTCCATGTTGTAGCTTTGAAATTCACATTAAAGTATTAAAAGTTTTACCGTTTAGCCTCTATTTTCTCTATGCCGCCCATGTACTTTCTTAACGCTTCTGGGACTACAACCGACCCGTCCTCTTGCTGGTAATTTTCAAGTATCGCAACCATGGTTCTGCCAGTTGCTATGGCTGTTGAATTTAAAGTATGCACAAAACCTTTTGGTGGGGCTCCTTCCTTCTCCCTATACTTTATGTTTAGCCTTCTAGCTTGATAGTCTGTGCAGTTGCTGCATGAGATAATTTCTCTGTAGGCGTTTTGCGCTGGCATCCACGCTTCTAAGTCATACTTTTTTGCAGCGACTGTTCCAATGTCTCCAGTGCAGACGTTTACTATGCGGTATGGTAAACCAAGCTTTTGAATGAGTTCTTCCGCGTTTCTTATGAGTTCTTCATGCATTTTCCACGAGTCTTCAGGCTTGCAGAATATAAACTGTTCAATCTTATTGAACTGGTGTGTTCTAAATATTCCCCTAGTATCCTTGCCATGTGCACCCGCTTCTTTCCTAAAGTTAGTGCTTATCCCAACAAACTTCAGCGGCAAATCCTCCTCCTTCAAAACTTCGTCCATGTACATGGCGGCTATGGGGTGCTCGGAAGTTGCAATCATGTATAAATCTTCATCCTCAATTTTGTATAGGACATCCTCGAAATCGCCTAGCGAAACCACGCCCTCGTAGGGTTTTCTCCGCATCATGAATGGCGGTTCTATTGGCTTGTATCCCCTCTTAATCATCTCTTCAAGGGCAAAGCTCATCAGCGCCATGTCTAAAAGTACGCCTTCATTTTTTAGGCAGAAGAATCTGGCGCCAGCAATTTTTCCAGCCCTTTCCACATCCATTATGTCAAGCTTCAACGCTATGTCAATGTGGTCTCTGACCGGAAAGCTGAATTTTGGTATTTCTCCCCAAGTCCTTATCGGCACATTATCGTTTTCATCTTTGCCTGCTGGAACGCTTTCATGCAAGAGGTTCGGCAGGCGCATAAGGCAATTGTGCACTTTTTCCTCGTAACCCGCAACTTGTTTTTCCATTTTTTCTATTTCTAAATCAATTTCCTTTGCCCTTGCAAGTTCCTTCTCGGCATTTTCTCCTTTCTTCTTTAGCGTCGCAATTTGTGTGGTTACCATTTTCCTTTCATGGCGTAACTCATTTAACCGCGTTAACAGTTGACGCCATTTGCGGTCATAATCAATTAACTCATCCAATGTTCTGATGTTTTCGGGCTCTCCTCTCTTCATAAGGTTGTCTTTCACGAACTCTGGGTTTTCGCGGATGAGTTTAATGTCAAGCATTTTCTCACGCAGTTAGAGTTAAGTTATGGCTTTCCTTCAGCCTTCTAACTTACATTTTGAATTAACTATTTAACCTTGCGATATAAACATGGCGAATACGGAAAGTGTTTTATCTTCATATCTGTAAACATCTTCTTTCTGGATGTGATGTTATGCCAACAGCCTTTGTGTTGATCAACGCTGAGCTTGGTTCTGAAGATAATGTATTGAAGGAATTGAAGAAAATCGAAGGAGTCGAAGAAGCATTCAATGTTTATGGAACTTACGACATTATTGTAAAGGTGAAGTCTAACACGATGGACAAGCTTAAGGAAATTGTGACTTGGCGCATAAGAAGACTTGACAATGTAAGGGCAACATTAACCTTGATGGCAGTTGAAGAAACGAAGTAAGCTATTCCCCACTTTTCTTTAATGCTTGCAGGCTTTTCTCCGCTACTGAGATGCAAAAAAGTAAATCATCAATGGTGGAGATGAAAGTATGAAATCTTCCATCACATCTGATTCTAGTGACGACTTTTGAATTTTCACAAAAAGTGTTTATAACCAAGCCCTTTGGTGTTTTAAAATTGTCTGGCGAAACAGCATTTGCTATTGCATTTGCCACGCTGCTGTCCGCGTACCTAATTGTTATTTCAGCCTCCAATTTTTTTCGCCTCTTAACTGTTTTCCAACAAGCTCATTGACAATCTTAATGAACATGTCAACTTTTTCTATTGGAACTTGCGCGCCAGCCGCAACATTGTGTCCTCCACCGTTTCCCATGCATTTTTCAGCTGCAATTTGCATTATTTCTCCGAGGTTTATGCCCTTGCTCACCATCATGTCTATTGTTCGCGCTGAGAATTTTGCAAGGTAATCCTCTTCAACATTCGCGTATGCAATTAGGGGTTTTTCTGGGTTTGGAAGGCTCGTTGACAAGATTGATGAAACAGCCCCTATTATTTTATCATCTATGAAATCTTCGCCGTAAACAACGTAGATGTTATCCATTTCACGCATCCTTTCAGCGGGCTTCTCCATAACCCATCCAAGATACTTGCTGATTGTTCCCCTATATTCCTCAAGAACTTTCATCGCATTTTCAAGGGCTTGCCCTCTATCTCCCATGCAAATTGAGACGCCGAGGCTTGGCTTATCCATGCGTCCAGTTGCGTTCAGCAATACTGCGAATTCCCTTGCGTCTCTAAGTGGCGTCCAAGATTCCTCATTTTTTAAAGTGTAAACGTGCCCCACTAAATTTCCAATTTCGTAGTGTAAGCCTTTCGAGAGTAGGTGGTCAGCGATGGCTGAACAAAGCGTCCTTTTTTCCTCTTCAGAAAGGTCTCTTAGGGCGCGCCATTTTTCGCCGTTTTTCAGTTTTATGTTTAGGTTTGCAAGAAATTCAACGCTTTTGTCTTCTCTTCCGCTAATTTCTGGTATGAATGGGTTTGTTGTTGAAGCCAAACTTTTATGGATTGGACGCGTTTCTCTGCCGAAGAATATTAGGTCTTTCTCAACGGTCACTAATCCCGCATTCAAAGCGTCTTCAACTATTTTCGCGTTGATTCCGCCGAGCATCCGCTGGTCATACTTGTCCTGCAAATCGCCCAGTGCTCCAACTATGGCTATGGGCGCTAAATCCACATTGTTCTTGTCAACGGCTTTTGCCACGAAGTAGGCAACTCCAGCGCCGCTGATATCGCGTGCACCGTCTATTCCATACAAGTGCGGGTTTACCTGCACAAAGTTCATTGATTCCTTCTCGGTGACTTGGTGGTGGTCTAAAACTACTATTTTGAAATCTGCAAGCTTTTGGTTCAGCAAGTTCATGTATCCGCTTCCAAAATCCGTGAAAATTATTAGCTGAGGCTTGTCCGAAAGAATTTCGCCGACAATTTTTTCGTCAACCCACTGAGTTATCCTAATCCTAAATCTAGCGTCAAGTCTGAAAAGCATTTTCCCAACAATTCCAGCTGCTGCCACACCGTCAGCGTCTAAATGTGAAAAAACGTGAATGAAGCCGTCCTCTTTAACAATTTCCAATATTGTTTTAGCCGCGCGGTTGGTGGAATCCAAAAATTCTGACATTTGTTTTTCGTCTATGCCCATTGCAATCACAGAAGGCTAGTAAAACTGGTTATTTAAGGGTTAAACATGGTTTTAGGCGACTGAAGCTATTTTTGGTTCATATTTCCAGTTTGGCGGTAGGACGCCTTCCCGCTTATAATACTTTGAAAGTTTGTGGATTTTCGCCTCCACAAGCTGTAATGCCCTTTTGTTGTGCAAATCTTTCCTGTGCTTTTCAAGGTGGGTAGCGAGGCTTTCAGCTTTTTTAAGCAAGTTTCCTAAATCCTCTGGAATTGAAGGCGCAAGTCCCGCATCTTGAAGTATCTTTGTTATGGTTTTTCCAGTTATGGGTTTAACCAGTGGTATTGCATATTGGTCGCGTAGTATTGTTCCTATGCGGCTTGGCGAGTTTCCTTCCCTAGCAAGTTTGATAATTAAGGCTTCCACTTCTTCTGGTTGGTATTTGCACCAGCTTGGTGGTCTTTTGCTGACTGGTCTTGTTTGATGGGATTTTCCCTTTTCCTGTTTTGGCATCTCTTATCCCTTTAAACTCTGTATGAGCGATGGTAGCCGAATATTTAAAATTATTGATGTTAAGGTCTTATCCTTTACTTTTTTCCAAGCTTGTGTACCATTCTGCGAACTTGCGCAAAGCCTTTGCACGATGCGAAAACATGTTTTTCTCTGCTATGCTCATCTCCGCAAAAGTCTTTGTACTGTTTAACGGCTTAAAAACGGGGTCAAAGCCAAAACCAGATTTATTTTCACCTGTCCTCTCCGCCCTTACTATTTCGCCTTCAACGTCTCCAACAAAACATATGGGTGAAGTAAAATCCGAGGAGCAATACGCAATTACTGAACGGAATACTGCCTTTCTGTTTTCCAAGTTCTCCATTAGACGAATTAAACCCTTATTGCCTATTGTCTTGTAAACGTAAGAGGCGTATGGTCCTGGAAAGCCGTTTAAGGCTTCTACAAATAGTCCTGCGTCTTCTACGATTATTGGCAATTTACATTTTTTATATGCGTCTATGGCGCTTGCTTTTGCGATTTCTTCTAGATTCTCGCTTTGAATTTCCAAGGTTTTGACTCTTAACATTCCGACGGCAATTTTGTGTTTTGCTAGTTCACTGCGTGCTTCCTTGAATTTGTTAATGTTGTTTGTTGCGAAGAATATTACTTTACCCTTTAATGGGAAACTCATTGTTTCTCACGGCTTTTCCTTGCTCCTTCAGCAGCCACACTGAAATATTTTTCCCAGTTTACCTGCACAATTTCTAAGATGTTGCCGTCTGAGTCTGTAAAACTCGCCTGTCTTCCACCCCAAGGTTCATCATGCAAATCCTTAATGAATTTAACTCCCTTCTGCTTAAGCGCCATATGCCTCATCAACGTTGCCTACAAGAAATTCTACCGAAGGCGATGAGGGACTTACTTTTTGTCCCTTTTCCAGTTTTGGAATTAAACCTATCTCGACTCCACCACACTCAAAACCAACGTAGCTTGAATACTCGTACTTCTTCTCTAAACCCAAAATCTTCTCGTAAAATTCCTTTGCCCTCTTCAAATCTGAAACATAGAATGTTAAACACCAAACAGTCTTAATCACGCCGTTTTCTCTCTCCTTTCAGCAACATATCTTCCTCTTCTCTCTATCTCCCTAACTTTTTCTAAAATACTTTCTGTTTTTCCTTTACCCAAAACTTTTGAGTACCCTTCTATCACCGCGTTAAAACACTCTTCACTAAAGCGAAAATGCGTGCTTTGTAAAGCTCTCTTCATAAGATGTAAGTCAACTCCCATAGCTTCGAGTTCCGTTATTTTTTCGCCAAGTCCAAAATCCACGAAGTAAATTTTTCCCTCACGGTTTAGTATCATGTTTGAAGTTGTTAAATCTCCGTGAATTATGCCCTTTTCATGGAGTTTCCCGATTAATTCGCCGATTTTTACGCAGAGGTCTTCTCTTTCACTTCTTGAAACTTCACTTAACAGCGTTTTTACTTGTTTTCCTTCTATGAACTCCATTATTATTGCAGTTTCATTTACGTCAACCAGAAAAATTGTAGGCGTTGGAACTCCCGCCTTTTTCGCTTCACTCATTAATTGCGGCTCGTGTGTCGTCCTATAAATCCTGATTCGTTCATCCAACTGTGCTGGGCGATATTTCTTCGGCAAACGCTTTTTAATAACGGCTTTTCTTCCATGCCAACGTGTAAGGTAAAGGTTTGCCTCCGCCCCCTTCTTCATCAGGTAAAGTTTCACTTCACCCATGGCACATCAACCTCCTCAAGCCGCCACCTAAGTTTGACAAAACTTTGTTCGATTGGCGTAGATATGCCGTGCTTGTAGGCTAACATTCCAGTCCAAGCTATCATTGCTCCATTGTCCACTGCATACTCGCTTGGGACAACACAGAATCTTGCGTTGTGTTCCTCTGCAATGGCTTTAATCATTGACTGCAATCTCTTGTTTGCTGCTACTCCACCAGTTAACAGAACTTCCCTTTTTTCAGTGTGCGCTAAAGCTCTCTCGGTTATCTCTGTAACCATGGAGAATGCTGTTTCTTGAAGACTGTAACATAAATCCTCAAGCCTATACTTCTTGCTTTTTAGCAAGTTTACTGCTGCTGTGAGCAAGCCGCTGAAGGAAGTGTCCATACCTTTAACAGTGTAGGGCAAAGGAACCAACTTTTCTCCTTTAGCTGCAAGTTTTTCAACCACGGCACCAAAGGGCATTCCCACCTCCTGTCTTAAGCCTGCCTCTCTCGCAAAAACGTCAATGCAGTTTCCAAGGGCTATGTCCAAGGTTTCTCCTAAAACCCTATAACGTCCAGAATCAAAAGCCGCGACGATTGTGTTGCCTCCAGAAACATAAAGCGTAACGGGGTCTCGGGCGCCAGTTTTCAGTTTACCTATTTCAATGTGGGCTATGCAATGGTTAACCCCGACAAGCGGTATTCGTAGGTAGTGCGCTAGGGCGCGGGCTATGGTGGCGCCAGTTCTTAAGCATGGACCTAAACCTGGACCTTGTGAAAAAGCTATAACTGATAAATCCTCTGTTTTTATCTCTGCTTTTTTGAATGCCTCTTCCAAAACTTGGTTTGCTTTTTCCGCGTGATGCCTCGCCGCTTCGCGTGGGTGAATTCCACCTTCTTCTGGCATGTATGCGCTTATGACGTTTGCTAGGATTTCACCGTTTGATGTTGCTATTCCTGCGCTGAAGTCATCTGCTGTAGATTCTATTCCCAGACAATAATTTGGTTCTGCGGATTTTCTTTTCATTTAAATCCTCTGCAATGTTTCTTTTTGATTGGTGTTGAGCATACACTTTTTATTTAAAATGTTTCATATATTATTAGATGGTGAGGCTGAAGAGCTGGAAATGGCAAAACATAATGATTTGGAGCAGAGAGCCTTACAATATATAATGCGCATGGGCGCTGATGGCATTCTCCAATCAGATTTATGGCGTAAATTGGGTGCAAGCAGTAGAGAAGGCTCTAGAATCGCCCTAAAACTTGAAAGTAGGGGTCTAATAAGGCG
>JBNAWC010000017.1:0-21749 GCA_049700035.1 Candidatus Bathyarchaeales archaeon | reverse complement strand
CAATTCCATAACCGCCTGAAAAAGCCATCTCTGCAGCCGCAACAGCCAAGCCGCCTTCAGAAAGGTCATGGCAAGCTTTTACCAAACCCAAGTCAATAGCCCTAGAAATTGCTTTAAACGTTTTTCTGGCTTGAACAGCCCTAACTTTCGGCACACTTGCTCCAACAAAGCCCTTCAGCCTATAATATTCCGAACCGCCCAACTCCTTGAAAGTTTGACCTACAATATAAATCGCGTTGTTAGGTTCTTTGACATCCATCGAAACTGCGAGGCGTATGTCTGGGATTATGCCCAAGGCTGTTATCAAAAGCGTGGGCGTTACAGGTCCAAGAGGCGACTCGTTATATAGACTGTCTTTTCCAGAAATGAACGGTGTTCGGAAAGCCTTTGCAAAATCGTAGCATGCTTCACACGCCCTAACGAGGCTGCCAAGCCTTTCGGGTTTTTCTGGGCTGCCCCACGTGAAATTGTCAAGCAACGCTATGCGTCTCCCGCCAACAGCAACATTATTCCTTATTGCCTCGTCTATGGCTGAGGCTGCCATCCAATAAGTGTCAATTTTGCCATAGTTAGGATTCATTCCACATGAAATTACCAAGCCCTTCCAAGAATTTTCCAAAGGCTTTATCATTGAAGCGTCACTTGGTCCACCATACTTGCCGTGCAGCGGCTTAAGAACGGTGTTGCCCTTCACTTCATGGTCATAAGTTCGGATTACGCTTTCCCTGCTTGCAATGTTCGGCGAAGACAAAAGTTGCAGAAGCATCTCTGTCAGGTCTTTTGGCTCTGGAAACGTTGGCTCTTCACAATGTAAGGGCGTGTATTTGGCGGTTCGCACAACCATCGGCGGTTCAAAGAGAAACGGAATGTCTACCTCAGCCACATTCTCGCCCTTGTAATAAATCCGTAAAATCCTGTCAGCAGTGTATTTTCCGATGGCTGTAGCCTCAACATCTTCATCCGCGAAAATTTCCATAACCCTTTCAAGGTTTTCTGGAGGAACAGCCAAAAGCATCCTTTCCTGAGACTCAGAAATGTAGATTTCCCAAGGAGCCAAACCAGCATACTTAAGCGGAACCTTGTCAAGTTCAACAACGGCTCCGCAGCCAAACCTTTTCGCAGTCTCACCAACAGCTGAAGATAAGCCTCCACCACCCAAATCCGTTATTGCAGAAGCCAGTTCAAAATCCCTTATTTGGATTATCGCCCTCTTAAGCTTCTCCTCCTCAATCGGATTTGCAATCTGCACTGCTGGTCTAGAAATTTCCTCAGATTTTTCGGTTAACTCGGCAGAAGCAAAAGTGACGCCGTGAATTCCGTCACGACCAGTTTTGCCGCCAGCCAAAACAATAATGTCGTCTGGTTTGGCGTTTCGCTTAAACTTTTCTAGTGGAAGCAAGCCAACGCATCCACAGTAAACAACAACATTGCCAACATAACTCTCATCAAAATAAATGGCTCCATTAACAGTGGGAATCCCCATGTTATTTCCATAACATCCAATACCCGCCACGACGCCCAAAAACACGTATTTTGGATGTTTAATCCCTTGCGGAAGGCGCTCATAATCAAAATCCAATGGACCAAAACCTAAAACGTCCGTACATGCAATAGGGTCTGCCCAAACACCCAAAATGTCGCGGATTACACCGCCAACACCAGTAGCCGCGCCACCAAAAGGCTCTATAGCGGAAGGATGGTTATGCGTTTCAACTTTTGCGGCTACACCATAGCCCTTATCAAAGTGTATTATTCCAGCGTTATCCTCAAAAACCGAAAAACACCAGCGCGGCTTTAACTCCTCCGTGGCTTTCGCAATGTAAGTTTTAAAGAGACTGTTAATTTCTTTCCCGTTGAATATTATTCTGCCCTTGAAAGTTTTATGAAAACAATGCTCAGACCACGTTTGCCCAATTGCCTGCAACTCAACATCCGTTGGATTCCGCCCCTTACGCCTAAAATATTCTCGGACAGCCCGCATCTCTTGCAGATTTAAGCCTATCCCAAGCTCTTGACTTACGGTTAGAAGTTGCTGGTCATCAGCCCCCAGAAGGTTTATTTCAAAAAGTGGGAATGCTGTTTCTTTGCGAATGTAGATGTTCGCTCTCATTTTTCCTCCTCAACGTGGATTATGTAATCATCCTTCGTTGGATTCGCCAAAAGCCGCTTGCACATCTCATCAGCCCTTAACATGGCATCCCGCCTCGAACCAGCCTCAAGAACAACCTTGTAAACTTTGCTGACGCCAACATTTTCAACGTTAAAACCAAGCTCCCTCAACAAACGCGCTGTGGTCTCGCCTTCAGGGTCACTGTGACCAGGTTTTAGGCACACCTCAATTCTTAAACGATATTTCATACGCTAACTTTCGAAATTAAGGGATTTAAACACTTTTATCATCAAAAAAGCAAATGTCACTTCAAAATTATCTTCTTACCTTTATAGTGAACCCTGATTCCACGAGAATCCGTTACGAAACCAATCTGCTCACTTTCAACACCAGCCCGATCCAAAATGTCTATCGCTTCATCCAAATCCGCCTTATCTACAACTATGGCGAAGCCCCAACCCATGTTGAAAGTCTTAAACATCTCCTCATCAGTTATTTTGCCACCAAGCTCAACAGCAGTTTTCTGAATAAGCTCAAAAATAGGCTGAGGCGTAAAAATGGTGAACTCGAAACCTATGCCTTTAGAAAACCTCTGCAAATTGCCAAACTTCAGATAAGCGTCTCCAGTAATGTGAACAGCAGCCTTAACCCTAACACTATCGGCAACCCTAAGCAATGGCTTAACGTAAATTTTCATGGGTTCAAGAACCTCGTAAACTATCTCCCGTTCAAAACCGTCAGGAACGTCAAAAGGCTCATATTTCCCACCCCACTGCTTGAAGAGAACTTTCCTCGCCAAAGTAACGCCGTTGCTGTGGATGCCAGAACTACGCATACCCACTATAACGTCGCCAGCTCTTATGTCATTACCATGAATTATTTTCTCTTCTACAACTTCGCCCACAGTGGCAACAACCAAATCAAAACCCTTACCATCAACCAAACCTCGTATAACTTCCGCAACATCACCAATCTCACCGCTCGGTACAATACATTCACTTTCTAAGGCGCCTCTGGTTATGCCTTTTAACAACTCCTCAATCAATTTTGGATCGGAAACTTGCGCGTGAATGTTATCTGCAATAGCCAAAGGCTTAGCGCCAGACCTTATAACATCGTTGACAGCCAAAGCAACAGCATCAACCCCAATAGTATCATATTTACCAGCCAACTGAGCGACAAGAACCTTCGTGCCAACACCTTCAACAACGAGGTCTAAATAACGACCATTCCCTATAGGGAAAATTTTTCCATAAGGGAGGCTGATAATCCCACCATAATGACTAAACTTATAGGTATCCCTCAAAACCGTCAAAAACTTTTTAGACTCTGCCCTTACCCGCCTATCAACTCCAACATCAGCGTAAGTAAACTCACGAACCATCCGCAACACCCTTCCTAAACGCAAACAGACATATAATGAACACCAGAACTATATATGCAATTTCGCATCAACAAAAAAATCCAAAAGCAAAATACAGAAGGGGGCAAGCGGAATCTATGCAGGCCGAAAGGAGAAGGGAGATAAAAGAACTCAAAATCTTCCGCTTGCCCTTACCTTCAATACCTCAGTTTTTGCGTGTAACTTCTGTTGCAAACTGCGCCTTTACAATATCATCACACTCACCCGTTTCCCGTAAATCTGAAATTAAATCTAATAAGGCGCTATAATGCTTTAGAAAAATAATTCCTTTGACACTGGTTTTATAAAAGACACGCCCATCAACAACATGAGCCTCAATAAAGCACATCTTAACGAGAAACTGAAGATACTTATTCAGTTGTGCATAATTGGCTTTTGCGTATTTAGCTATAGAAAACTTGGTGGTATATCCGTCTTTTGCAACCTCAAGGATTGATGCTACTATTTCAAATCCATCCCTATACTTTTTGTCAAACTTAGTGAAACTATATGTTTTAAGTTTAAATTGTGCTAACATCTACCATAGTGCCCTCAAATTTTAATGCCCATTTGAAAAGAATACGGCTTTTTTCTGTAGGAAAGTATCTGAAACCTCTCGGATATATTGAAAAAATTGAAAGGCAACAATAAGCGTAGGCAAAACTTTTATTCTTATTTTCAATTGAAAACATTGAAAGGCGTTCAAAAATGTCAAAAAAGACGCTATCGCCAGAAGAAATAAAATTTCTGCAAGAAACTTGCAATGCCGATTTTAAAATCGCCAATGTACGCTTAAGAGAGGGAGAATACCAATACAACTTGGCTAAAACAATAGCATCATTTATGCTTGAACAACACTTTCCAGACGTAAAGGACATAATAAAGCGTTTATATAGCGAAGAAAAAGCTGACGACATTAGATTCGTGCGCAAGATTCAGACAATCCTTAAAAAAATGGAGAAGAGCGGTTTAATTCGAATACTGCCAAAAGAAAAACCATGGGATCTGCAAAGATATGCTTTACTAAGTTTTAAATTCCGAGACATCGACAAAAATGATGTTATTTTCGCATCAGACCAGCAAGTGAGACAAGTTAAAGGAATAATAGATTACATACAAGGTGAAAACCAAAAAGGCAAGAGTAAAACGGGCATTCTAGTTTCATTATCAGCAATCATATGCACATCTTATTTCTTGAGCGTGTGGGCATTAATGCAACCAATAATAAATTCATTAGTTTTTATCCCTTCGTTCTCCATAGCTGTCACCTTCGCCGTATTACTCGGAAAAACCCTTCAAAATGGTGACTTAACAATGGATGTGAAATAATGAAAGGAAAAGCTTGCATTATCCTAAACGTAATATTGCTTCTCGCCATTCTCTTGACGCTCACAAATCTGAAAGAAACACGTGCAGAAACAAATCCAAAATTATGGATAGTTGCTAAAGATGGTACAGGAAACTTCACAACAATCAATGAAGCTATAAAAAACGAAAACGTGTCCAGCGGTGATACAATTCTTGTACGCAACGGGATTTACATTGAAAACGTTGTTATCAACAAAAGCATAGCACTAATTGGAGAAGACCCAAATACAACAATCGTAAAAGGATTTGGCAATTACAGCGTAATTTTGTAAACTCAGATAATGTTGAAATAACAAACTTTACTATTACTGAAAGCGGTAAACGTCCACCAGACAGCGCTATATACATTAATTCATCAGATGAAATTATAATAAGATATAATAAGATAATGAGGAATAACAATGGAATTAGTCTTTATTCTTCAACTGGTAACTTAATTGTTGGTAATGTCATCGAAAATAACAGTTCTCCTGGGATTTTCGCTGTATCCATACGCGATAGCCTTTTTTGTGGCAACTTTATCTACAAAAACATGAAGGGAATAGCATTATACCTTTCGAGAAATAATTTCATTGTCGACAACACTCTTAAAGATAGTAAAGAAGAAGGAATATACTTAGATGTCTCCAGCGGCAACATTATTTACCATAATAGTTTCATTCAAAACACTGTTCAAGCATGGACTAACATTAAAAATGCTTGGGATTTTGAAGGGGAAGGTAATTATTGGAGCGATTACAATGGTTCAGATTTCTATATAGGGCTTTATAAAAATGAAACTGGCAGTGATGGAATTGGAGATGAACCGTACATTATCAATGCGGACAACCATGATAATTTTCCTCTTATGGGTCCTTTTTATTCTTATGACATTCGTTTTGGGGGTGATGAATACCAAATTGCTCTAATCTCCAACTCAACGATTTCAAATTTTAATTTTATGACGGGAGAGGAGACTGGTAATAGGATTTTGAGTTTTAGCGTTGCTGGTGAGTATGACAGTATTGGTTTTTGCAGGGTTTTGATTCCTATTAGGGTTATGAATTACGCGCTTATTGTACTTGTGGATGGTGAGGAGATCGCTCCAACATTTTTAAGTATTCAACAAGAATCGCGTAGGTGCGTTTATTTCACTTACAGCCACAGTGCCCGCATTGTCGCTATAATTTCCTCGAAATGGCTAAGTTTGTATGATACGCTTTTAGATGATTATAACCAGTTGATAGAAAAATTTGTAATGCTGAACGCTTCTTACTACGACCTTTTAAGCAATTTATCTTCGTTAATGGGTGGTTATGTTCAACTTCAAATTAATTATACACGTTTATATGAATTATATCAAGAGCTATTGCAAATGCATAATGAAAGTTTACAAAATCTTCGAAATTTAACATATGCCTTTTTGGCTGTAACAACTCTTTTCATAATAGTCATAACTTATTTGTCAAGGCGTGCACATTTAACTCTCTCAAGTGTCAGTGCAGATAAAGGGTAAAACTGGTTGAGCATGTGGCGATTCTACAAGTTTTCGTTAACTAATTTTTCTCCTTCATCGTATGCTCGTAGGTTTTTGTCCAGAGTTTTTTTGTCCACAACCTCTTTTATCACTTTTTTCACGGTTTCTCGTTTAACCAGATTTGTTATCTTTGTTAATGCGCTAAGCATTATCATATTTGCGTAAATTTTTTGTCCAAAACTTTTTTCAGCTATGCTTGTTGCTGGGATTGCATAAACTTTCGCTTTGATTTTTGGTGCATCTTTAATCGCGCTGTTATCAAATATTAATATGCCGTTCTCCTTTAGGCTTTCTATGTTTTTTTCAAGCGCTTCTTGGCTCATTGCTATTAGTATGTCGCATTTTCTAACGAAGGGAAAACCTATCTTGCCGTCTGAAATTATTATTTCGCTTTTTGCTGCGCTTCCTCTGGCTTCTGCGCCGTAGCTTTGTGTTTGTACAACGTTTTTTCCTTCGTAGGCTGCGGCTTTGCCGAGTATTTGGCCCATGAGTACGACGCCTTGTCCGCCTAGTCCGCATATTCTTATTTCAGTTTTCCCCATGTTCTTTCTTTGCCTCCTCTATTGTTTTGTAAATGTTTTCGATAAGTGTTGGTTTTTTTCGTTGGATGAATTCGCCGATAACTATTTTCCCGTTTAGTTGTTCTTCGTTTAGTTTTTCTGCTTCTTCGATTGGAACTGCGTTTTCTTTGAACCGTTTTAGCATTTGTGCAGCGTCTTTGAAGCCGGCTCTTCTGCCGTAGGCTGTTGGGCATTGGCTTATGGCTTCTATGAATCTGAAGCCTTTGACGTTCAGTGCCTTTTTTATTGATTCTTTGAGTTGTGTTGGGTGGGCTGTTGTCCAGCGTGCAACGTAGCATGCGCCTGCCGTTACTGCGAGTTTTGCAGAGTCCAGCGGGTTTTCGAAGCTTCCGTAGGGCGTTGTTGTTGTCTTTGTCTTTGGTGGTGTTGTTGGTGCAACTTGTCCGCCTGTCATTCCGTAAATCATGTTGTTAACCATTATTACTAGCATGTCCATGTTTCTTCTGGCTGCGTGGATGAAGTGGCTTAAGCCTATGCCAACTATGTCGCCGTCTCCGCCGAAGACTACAACGTTTAGGTCTGGACGCATGAGTTTTATTCCAGTTGCCACTGGTATGCTTCTACCATGCAGTGTGTGGATGGAATCCGCTTCAAAGTATGGTGATGGAATCCATGATGAACAGCCAATTCCACTGCAGAAAACAAACTTGTCTAAGCTTTCGTAACCAAGCTCGTGTACAGCCCTTAAAAATTCGCTCATAACTGTGAATGCGCCGCATCCAGCGCAGAACGGCAACGGAAGCGGCCTCAAATATTTTTTGGCGGAGAATTGCTTGCTCATTTTTTGATGCACTCCCTAATTTTTTCGAAAATTTCTTCTGGCGTTATTGGTTCTCCGCCACCAATCTTGTTTAGCGCGACAATTTTTGCTGAGCAACCTGCAACTCTTTGAACCTCATAGTGTATTTGGCCTAGGTTCATTTCTGGAACTATTATTTTTTCTGCTTTTTGAGCCAGTTTCTTGACGGGTTTTTCTGGGAAAGGCCATATTGTTTTTAGGCGTACATACCCCACTTTTATTCCTTCAGCTTCTGCGTATTCAACAGCCTCGTATATTGCCCGTGATGTGCATCCAAACGCGACTATGCCAATTTCACAGTCGTCAATTTTGTAGGTTTCAGTGTCTGCAATTTCTTCCGCGCGGTGTTTTATCTTGTTGTTAATTCGCTCTACGAGGCGTTTGTGCACAAGAGGGTCTGCTGTGAAGCGTATTCCATACTCATTATGCGTTGAGCCTGTAACAACTACATGAAAACCTTCTCCTACGGATGGCATTGGCGGAACTTCTTCTAGACCAAAAAATGCTTTTTCGTTTGATTTTGGCTTTCTGCGGTTAACAATTCTTATTTTTTCTGGCGGTGGCACTTTCACTTGTTCTCTCATGTGGGCGACAATTTCGTCTGCCAAAAGTATGACTGGAGTGCGATATTTTTCGGATAAGTTGAAGGCTTCTATTGTAAGCTCAAACATTTCCTGCACGGAGTTCGGCGACAACGCGATTGCTGAATAGTCGCCATGTGTCCCCCATCTAGCTTGCATAACGTCGCCTTGTCCGCACTTTGTTGCTTGTCCCGTGCTTGGTCCAAGCCTTTGAACATCCACTATGACGCATGGAGTCTCCGTCATGAAAGCCCAGCCGATTGTTTCCTGCATAAGGTCAAAGCCTGGTCCAGAGGTCGCCGTCATAGCCTTTGCTCCAGCCCAGCTTGCGCCTACAACCGCGCCTATTGAGGCTATTTCGTCTTCCATTTGAATTGCTATCCCGCCTACTTTTGGGAGTTTCTTTGCCATGTTCTCGGCGATTTCGCTTGCTGGCGTTATTGGGTATCCAGCGAAGAATCTGCATCCGGCAATGATTGCGGCTTCAACACATGCCTCGTTTCCTTGCCAGAAATTAATTTTCATATGGGGCTTTTCTCCTTTTATATATGCGCTAGCGGTTTTCGTCCCTAAAAGGTTTTATATCGTAGCAGATGGATAGTGTTGGAAAAAGGGCGGTTGAAAATGTTGGAGGACATTGCTGATTATGCATTAAAATACGCTATGGACAAGGGCGTTGAGTATGCGGAAGTGAGAGCTCAGAGACAGACTGAAGAGACGTTGATGCTGCGCAGTGGCATTTTGGAGGCTTACGTTTGGACTGTTGACAGCGGCTTTTGTGTACGGGTTATAGCCGACGGCGGTATTGGTTTTGCATCAACAAACAAGTGGACGAAAGATGAAGCGAGGGAAATAGTTGATTTGGCGATTAGACATGCGAAGGCTGCGAAGAGAAGCGAAAAGATAGTTTTTGCAAAGGAAAAAAGCGTTGAAACGAAATGGGATGTTGAGCAGAAACAGAAGTTGGAGAACTTTTCCCCAGAAGAAAAAATAGCAAAGTTTGCTGAAATTAACAAAGCCTTAACCTCATGTGGCGTCAATATTGCCGCAACCATGCTCTCATGCACCGTGAATTTAATATCAAAATATTACATGAATTCTGAAGGTTCAAGAATAAACTCCTTCATACCAAGGATAGGCGCTCACTCCTTCATCACCGTAATTGAACAAGGAAAAGCTGAACAAGCATACCAACAGTTCGGTTACAGCGGCGGATGGGAAGCCTTCAAAAAGTGGAAAATAGAAGAGAAAATCATTCACGACGCCAAAGTTCTCAAAGAAGTAATAACAAAGAGCAAAGCTGTAAAGCCAGGCGTGATGGATTTGATTTGTGGTCCAAACGTCACGGGAATAGCTGCTCATGAATCTTGCGGTCATCCCATGGAGGCGGATAGGATTCTTGGACGCGAAATGAGTCAAGCTGGAAGGTCTTTCATTTATAAGGGTGGACCCTACTGGATTGGCACTAAAATTGGAAGCAGCGCAGTCACGATAGTTGATGACCCTACAATAGAGCATAGTTATGGCTATTATGCGTATGATGATGAAGGCGTTAAGGCTAGGAGGCGCTTTCTATACAAAGAAGGCGTTATCAACGAGTTTCTGCATAACCGCGAAAGCGCTGCAAAACTTGGAACCAGAAGCAACGGTTCCTCAAGGTCAATTAACTATGACAGAGAAGCAATAGTACGCATGGCAAACACATTCGTTCTCCCAGGCGACTACACGGAAGAAGAGCTTATCGAAGACGTGAAATACGGCGTCTATATGAAATCCTTCACAGAATGGAACATAGATGATAAACGCTTTAACCAACGTTACGTGGGCAGAGAAGCCTACCTAATAGAAAATGGCGAAATAAAACATCCATTGGCAAGACCAGTAATAGAAACAACAACTGAGAAGTTCTGGAAGGCTGTAGACGCTGTTTCAAAAAACGTTGAATTTGAAGCTGCAACTTGCGGCAAGGGTGACCCTGCGCAAGGTGTTCCAGTGTTTACTGGTGGTCCGCATATCAGGCTTAGGGGGGTGTACATAAAATGAGCGAGGCACTTAACAAAACAGAGGAAATTGTTAAGAAAGCGAAGGCGCTTGGAGCAGACGAGGTTTTAGCGAAAACAACATTTGGAAGATATAGGCAAGTGCGCTTCAGCAATAATCAAGTGGACATTTCTGTTGCTTGGAATGATTACGTTACTGATGTGGCTTTGGCTTGGAAGAAAAGGGTTGTGGCGACAAAAATTTACAACTTTGAGGGCGTGGATGGCGCGGTTAAGAAGCTTATGGATTTAGCCAAAATTTCACAGGAAAACCCAACTTTCGGCGGTTTCGTCAAAGGCAAATTTAAATACGCAAAAAGCAACGCTGACACGAAACTTAGCGAACTTGAAAACCCAACCGACTACGTTTTCGAAGCCATAAACGCAGCAGAAAAAGAAGCAGACTCAAAAGTTGAGAGCGGCGGAATCCTCTTCACAAAATTTGAGGACGTCTACCTCGTGTCTTCTGAAGGCCCAGTTGGCGTTGACAAACGCTCTGCAATCGAACTTTCCATTAGAGCTTTCGCGGAGAGGGAAGCCTCTGGACATGGCGTGGAATGCAGTTCCACACTAAGGAATTTTAAGCCAGAAAGAGCTGGAAAAAAAGCAGGTGAAATCGCACGGTTGGCTAAGGGTCCTAAGGCTGGCGAAGAGGGCGTTTACGACGTTGTTTTTGACCCTTTGATTATGGGCTCGCTGCTTGCCACGTGGGCTTCTATGGCTTCAGCCTTCATGGTTATGGTTAAATTGTCAGCGTTCGTTGACAAGCTTGGGCAGAAAGTGGCGCCTGAAATCGTGACTTTGAAGGATAACGCAGCGCAGTTTTCTTTGGCTAACCGCGTTTTTGACGATGAAGGCGCGCCTACGAGAGAAAACGTGATTATTGACCGCGGAATCCTCAAAACTTACTTGCATAACAATTCAACGGCCAAAATGTTTAAAACTGAAACCACTGGAAATGCGGGTTTGGTTGTTCCAACAGCGTGGAACGTTGAAATGGAGCCTGGCGACGCGGAAAAAGAAGAATTATTCAAAGAAATAAAGCATGGACTGTACCTAACGAACACGTGGTACACGCGTTTCCAGAACTATGCGAAAGGCGACTTTTCAACAATTCCAAGAGACGGCATATTCCTAATCGAAAAAGGCGAGATTAAACAGTCTCTGAAGGACATACGCATAAGCGACAACATACTAAGCCTACTAAACAACATCATAATGATTTCAAAAGAGCGCCAACACGTGCACTGGTGGGGAGAAGCAGACCCGCCTTCACTGGCGCCATACGTACTAATAAAGAACGTGCACATAACAAAATCAAGATAGCATCCAAACCCACTCCACCCTTTCTTTTATCATAAAACATAAAATTTATGCCAACCACAAAACTATTCTAAAAACACTAATTATGCGATTATGCGGTCGTAGTCTAGCCTGGCTAGGACATCGGCCCCCCGCGCCGACGACCCGGGTTCAAATCCCGGCGACCGCACCAACATTTTTTGGTTGTGGAAAACGCCAATAGGAGCTAGGCCCTCTAGTTTTTGGTTTAGTGTGCTATTGTTGCTATTGCTGTTATTGTGAATGGAGCCATTAGTGTCAGTGTGAATCCGCTTGAGAATGCTGTTATTAGCGTGTCTTGTCCGCAGTAGCGCACTATTACTGGTAGGGTTGTGTCCATTGCTGTTGCGCCGCCCATGGCTATTGGCGCGTATTTGTCGATTTTGCTTGTAAGCGAAATTGTGATTATAGTGGTTATTTCTCTTAGAAAGTTTACCGTGAAGCCGAGTGCAGCCCATTCAACGCCGAAAAGTTGACCAGCAAGCGGACCAGCCAAGGTGTACCAGCCATAGCCAGCGCAGACCCCCATAGAAGCCACTAAATCCAGTTTGAGGATTAGTCCGCCCACAAGCCCGCCAAGTATGCTTCCTAGGGCTATTGCGAATGGAAAAACGAGGACTTTTATTCCAGTCTTTTTTAGGTTAGCAACAGCCTCTTTGTCTGCGCCGAATAATAAGCCCATAAAGAAGAGCAGAGCGATTAGTGATAGGTTGTATAGGTGTTCGGAGAATATAGTAGTGGTGATTGCTGCCATTCCAAGGTTGTTACTTATGTACCCAGCAGCTAAGCCAAGTGCAAGCGTAATTAAAATGTATTTTATCATATTTTCATCAGCTTTCTCGCTGCCTTTGCAAATATTATGCTAAAGAGTAACGTCGTGGACAGTAGGACTATGGCGCTTAATCCTACGTTTGGCATTATAGCCAACAAATCGCTATTTGAGCCTATGGCGAAGCCTAACGAAAATATTAGAACGAGAATTGTTCCAGAAACAATCTTGCTTAGGTTTAGGCTTAGGCTTTTCTGATTGCGCAAAAAATAGCCTATGACTATGCCAACCACCAGTGGGATGACAAGCCTAGCAATGTCTATTGGTTCTGGCAAATTTGACACCAGAAAATAATGTTGGGAGAAGCAAGTTTATCGTTTACGCTTCTTCGTAGAATTCCTCTGCCTTTGGTGGTGTTGGACTTAAACCTCTTCTTTCACGAATTTGCCTAATTATTTCCGCCTGCATGGATTCTGGAACTGGAGCCCAGCGGCTGAACTGTGTTGCCCAGAACGCTCTTCCCTGCGTTGAAGAGCGTAGCTCATCAGCCAAACCGAAGGATTCTGCAACTGGCATTTCAGCCTTAACTACAACCATGTCTTCCTCGTTCACCATGTCGACGATTCTTCCGCGGCGCTTCTGCACTATTGCTATTACGGAGCTAACGAACTCGTTTGGAACCTTACATTCGAAATTTAACAGCGGCTCTAGAAGCTTGGGGTCGCTTAGGAGGAAGGCGCACCATATTGGACGCCAAGTCATTGGGAGTATTTGGGCTGGACCTCTATGCACTGGGTCTTCGTGAATCATTATGTCCTCCAAGTTAACCTTTAACCCATAAGCTGGTTCTTTGGCTAACACGCATGTGTGAACTGCCTCGCGGAAGCCAGACTTCACATGGTCTATGACCTCTTCAACGTACTGCCTTCCCTTGATTCTGTTCACAAGCACGTTTGTTCCTTCAATGGCTATAACGTTGCGTGCATCATCAGTCGACCAGCCGAACTCTTTTGTCAAAATCTTTTGGCGCTCATCCCGCGTCTGCATTTCAGAAATTTTTCCAGTCCTTATAGCCTCAATCACGTCATCTGAAAGCTTCTCAAGTGTAACCCAAAGCCTGTTATGCTTGTTTGGGCTTTTGCCCATTATTGGCGGTCCCTTGTAGTCGTGGCTTATCGTTTCGCGGTATATTACTATGGGCTTGCTTATCTTCACCTTTAAGCCTGCTTCCTGCATTCTGTAAGCTGTAACTTCTAGGTGCAGTTCACCCATTCCGCTTAGCAGGTATTCGCCGCTTTCCTTGTTTATTGTGAAGTGCAGGTTTGGGTCTTCCAAGGTTAACTTGTGCATAACCTTGTCGAAAAGCGGCAAGTCTTTAATGTCCTCTGGTTCAACGGCAACCGTGACCACTGGGTCTGAAACATACTTTAATCCTTCAAATGGCTGTGTTTCAACGCCTTCTTCGGCAACTGTTTCGCCCACGTGAATTGAGGGTAAACCAGAAAGTGCAGCAATGTTTCCAGCTGGAATCTTATCCACAATCACGCGGTCAGCAGCCATACTCATGTAAACTTGCTGAATTGTCCCCTTCTGCCGACTATTTATAAGCCTAACAACCTTACCCTTCTCCACAGTGCCGCTGAAAACCCTTCCAATGGCAACAACACCGCTATGCGGGTCAACCTCAATCGTTGTTATACACATCAAAAGCGGACCATTAGGGTCAACCTTCGCCATGGCTCTGCCAACTGGGCTGTTAACGTCCCCAGGCCAAATCTGCGTCTGCCTATAGGGCTGAGCCTCAAGCGGATTTGGGAGGTGCTCACAGAACATGTCCAGTATTGGCTCGTATAATGGCGCCTTTTTGCTTAACGCGTCAACCTTTTTGGCAATTTCCTCTGGTTCACCAGAATAAGCGTCAATTATTTCTTGGAATGTTACGCCTTTGGCTTTCATGTGTGGAAGGTTTAAACCCCACTTATGAAGCGCTGAGCCAAAAGCTACACGACCATCTTCAACTTTAACTTGCCAGTCCTTCTTGTGTTCCGGCGGCGCATACTTCTCTATTAGGCTGTTAATTCTGACAATTATCTTTGCAAATTTGCGTTGTATCTCTTCTGGTGTCAGCTTTATTTCCTTAATGAGCCTATCAACCTTGTTTATGAAGAGTATTGGTTTTACTCTTTCGCGGAGCGCTTGCATCAAAACAGTTTCCGTCTGCGTCATTGGACCCTCAACGGCGTCGACAACCACCAATGCGCCGTCAACAGCCCTTAAACTGCGCGTTACTGCTCCGCTGAAGTCTATGTGTCCAGGCGTGTCTATGAGGTTTATAAGGTGCTCTTTTCCCTTGTAGGTGTGAACCATGCTTATGTTTGAGGCGAAAACCGTCATCTGCCTCTTCTGCTCAAGTTCCCAAGAGTCTAAGAAGAGTTTTTGACCAGCGGTTTGTTCGCTTATGATGCCAGCTGCGGCGAGTAGGCTGTCTGAAAGTGTTGTTTTTCCATGGTCAACGTGGGCTATGATGCTTGTGTTTCTTATCACTTCTGGGTTATTCATCAATTTTACGATTTCTTCAATTTGTCGATAACGTCCCATAACCCTAAACCTTCTCTTGGCTAACTAATCGAGTTTTATTAGAGTTTATAGCTTCATTTTTTGCCTTAAACAACATTTGGGTTCACTTAAGTTAGGCTACATGGAAAGTGAAAAAGTCACCTATTAACTTTTTGTTGCGGATGGGAGTTTCATACTAACAAAACTGGTTGAACGCCAACAAATGAAAATCCCGTTATTCCATTATGGCAACAAATTTTTCAGCCATTTCCTTATCAATGTAGAAGCCGCGTCTCCCAAGCCTTTTCACGCCTAAAAACATAAGCGCATTTCGCAGCGGAATCGGGTTAGCGGCTTCCTTAAGGTTCTTGAACCTTATAAAGGAAACTGGATTTTTATCCTTAACAAACTGGAAGTACTGCTCAGCAGACTCCAAAACAGATTCTTCGCCATGCATCTTCCACAAGTCTTCTGGTTTGCCGACCTTACGTTCAACAAATTCAGCGTATCCCGCAATCTCGCAGATGGGCCTTGTAACATAAAAGAATATAAGCGAAGCGTTTTTTGGCGGAGCCAATCCTCTTCGAACATAGGATTGGATTTCTTTTCCCATGTTGCGTAGGCGGAGAAATTCGCGCCACCACTTCTCTTCTACCATTATGACAAAGGCGTATTTTTCCTTCATTAAATCACGCTACGCTACTAGATGCTCTGGCTTTAGTCATTTAAAATTTGCCGAAACTAAAGTTTATGAGCAAAGTTTTCCACATAAGCATCGATGTCGCAGAAAGAATTTTTTATAAAACGCTACGAGGCGCTTGGCTGGAAATACCACGACGTTAAGCCAAAACAAGCAATAAGAGTAAATATGATTAACGCTGGAGGCTGGAATGTCGCAGAAAGACTGAAGGCTTTAGGCATAGAACTTGAAAAAATCCCATTCCTTGAAAATGGCTACTGGATTAGGAAAGCAAAATTTTCAGTTGGCGCAACGACAGAATACCTTTTAGGCATGTACTCAATTCAAGAAGCGGCAGCACAAATCCCAGCAACACTATTCATGGACTTACGGGAAAAGACAGTTTTGGACGCATGCGCGGCACCTGGAGGAAAAACCGTTCAACTGGCTGATTTGATGGATAACACTGGCGCCATAGTCGCTTTGGATGTTAAGAAAAATAGGCTTGTTGCTCTCGCAAACCAGCTTGAAAGGTGCAACGTTAAAAACACGGTTGTGTACCATTTGGATGCGCGGAAGGCTTCAAGGCTTAAAATGAAGTTTGATAGGATTCTTTTGGATGTTCCATGCTCTGGAAACTTCGCCACAGACGCGGAATGGTTTAGGCATAGAAAATTCGAAGATGTGCAGAGAAACGCGCGCCTTCAGAGGGGAATATTGGCTGAAGCTGTTAATGTTTTGGCTGAAGACGGAGAAATAGTCTATTCCACATGCTCACTTGAACCAGAAGAGAATGAGTTGAACATTGACTGGGCAGTGGAAACGTTTGGGCTAAGAGTCGAAAAAATCGACTGCTACGGCGAGAAATCTCCGACAAAATTTTTTGGTAAAATGCTAAACAGCCAAATAGAAAATTGTAGAAGAATTTGGCCTGGAAAAACTCAAGGCTTCTTTGTTTGTAAGCTTAAGAGGATGTGAAAAAGTCTATGAAATTTATAGGCGATTTTGCAGCGCGTTTTGGCGTAAAAATCGATTTTGACGAGAAAAATATTGTAGAGAAGGAGAACCGTTATTTCCTTTTAAATGATAGGCTTAAAGGTTTAATTGGAAATGACTTTTTCTATGCTGGCGTTTACCTCGGAATGGTTAAAAATGGTGTTTTCCTTCCAAGCTTTAACCTACTGAAAATCATTGCAGAAAAAGAGGGAGCAAACAAGGTTTTTGTTGATGAGCGTTCCGCATGGCTTTTCATTTGCGGCAGAGACATATTCAAACGAGGAATAACGAAAATTGAAGGTTCAAGAAAGAGAGGTGATTACACGCTGGTTTTGAATAGGCATGGTGAATGTTTGGGTTTTGGAATAATACTCAAAGATTTAGATGCAGTTGAAAAAGGCGTTGTGGTTAAAAACGTTCTGGACATTGGGGATTTTTTGAGAAGGGAGAGGAGGCATCCAGAAGAGTGAACCTCAACCCTTTACCCTTTCCACAAGTTCTCCAATTTTCACGCTACTCTGTTCCCTCTTCGCCATGTCCCGCAAAATAACCGCGCCCTCTTTTAGCTCTCTCTCGCCAACGATTATGGTGTAATCCATTTTACGTCTATCTGCATCCTCAAGCGCTTTACTCATCTTTCTGCCCATGACCTCAACTTCTACGGGTATGCCAAAGCTTCGAAGTTTGTTGGCGATTTTTAAGGCTTCAGCCTTCAGTTCTTCTTTTGCTGGAATGACAATAACCTTTTTGGTTTCGGCGGCATCCATTTTGGTGTTTTGCTTTTGCATAGCCAACATTATGCGGTCTAGTCCGTGGGCTATTCCAACAGCGGGTGTGGGTTCGCCGCCAAACAACTCTATAAGCCTATCGTATCTTCCGCCTCCAGCCAATGCTATGTCGAGTTCTGGAATGTTGACTTCGAAGATTGCACCAGTGTAATATTCGAGTCCCCTTGCAAAACCAGCGTCTGTGGTTATGGTTATCTTGCTTTCACTTTCAGCGATTAGCTTCAAAATTTCCTTTAGGTTTTCCACAGCCTCCAAGGCTCTGTCATAGCCGCTGACACATTCCCGCATCTTCTCGACTACTTCGAGGGTATCGTTTCCTTTAAGTTCAATAAGTCTTTGAACAGTTTCTAAGCATTTTTTGGAAACGCCAATTTCTTCAATTCGCTTTACCGCTTCTGCGTAAACCTTTTTGTCCATCAACTGCATAACTTCGTTTACATTTTTCTCTTCAACATTTTCTTGAGTGAATATTCCCCTCAAAACACCAACATGTCCAACCTTGAAAACATAATTCTTAAGCCCAACGCTGCGCATCAAATCGTTTGTCAACATGATTATTTCTGCGTCTGCCTCTGGCTTATTTGAGCCCATCAGCTCAAAGTTTGACTGCCAAAACTCTCTGTACCGACCCATCTGCGGCTCGTCATAACGGTATAGACTTCCAACACAAAAAAGTCTGAAAGGACGCGGTTCGTTTCGAAGTGTTGTTGCCACAAGCCTAGCAACAGAAGGCGTAAATTCTGGTCTTAAGGCTACCATGCGTCCGCCGAGGTCTTTGAAGGCGTACATTCGCAGCCGAACTTCCTCGCCAGCTTTAGCAGACAAAAGCTCGTAGGATTCTACAACTGGCGTTATGATTTCCTTGTAGCCGTAGAGTTCAGCTATTCTACGCGCTTTGCTTTCGATGTAGCGCATCATTTTGGCTTCTTCTGGCATGAAGTCGCGCATTCCGCGGACAGTTTGGAAAGATGACATTTCAGCCACATCCACAGTTTATGGTAGGGTTAATTGTGAAAGGGAATAGTAAACAGTTTCTCCCCTACGGTTCATGACTGCCAAAACAAGCTCCTTCTTGAGGCTTTGACATTGCCTCATAATGCGGGTTAAATCCTCAACTGAGAGGGGTTTGCCCTCTTGAATGTTTAAAATTAGGTATTTTGCAGAGTTCTTACCATAATCGCCCCGTTCGTAAACACGAAAATCAATGCCCAAGCCGAAGCTTTCGCGAACCACGTAGCCTCTGCTTCTCAAGTCACGGTAAACTAAATACTTTGCCCATGCATTTTCGTCAACACGTTCATAAAACTGCAAAAGCTTCTTAAAGTCAACAGCATTGCCGTTTTCATCTTCTACTTCGAGTAAGCCTTTATCAAGAAGATAAAGCGCCTCGTAAAAGGCTAGGATAAGCGACTTGTCCTCAGTTACGCCATAACCTTTCGAGGAAAGCTCATTGACGCTTTGTTTTTCTGAAATTTTGACGCCTTTCTCCACTAGCAAACCCTTAACTTTGACTTCAGCCTTGCCAACAGCTTTCTCCTTCTCCACTACCATCCTAGACCAAACCCATTCAACTCTTTAATTTAAAGTCTTCCTTATATAAGATGCCGCTTTCACAAATTATCGCAGTTACGTACTCCATGGGCGTTATGTCAAAGGCTGGGTTTAAAACATCTATGCCCTCTGCAGCTATTCGCTGCGAACAGAAATGCGTGACCTCGCTTGGACTACGCTCTTCTATGACAATTTCAGTTGATGTGTGCGTTAGGTCGAATGTGGATTTTGGAGCCGCCACGTAAAATGGGATTCCATGCGCCTTCGCGACAACAGCAACAGTGAAAGTTCCAATCTTGTTTATCACGGCATCGCGAACAATCCTGTCAGCTCCAACCACAACCTTATTGACGAGGCGCTTATGCATCACGTAGCCAACCATCCCATCAGTAATAAGCGTCACTGGAATGCCTTCGCTCTTAAGCTCATAGGTTGTTAATCTTGCACCTTGAAGTTTTGGACGCGTTTCAGTTACAAAAACCTTGATTCGTTTGTCTTGCTCCCACGCTGCACGTATAACGCCTAAAGCTGTGCCATAGCCAACCGTAGCCAAAGCACCAGCATTACAATGCGTCAAAATGGAGTCGCCGTCGGCAATAAGCTCCGCGCCATGTTTGCCAATCATACGGTTTGCTTCAACATCCTCGTCGGCTATTTTTTTGGCTTCCTCAACCACGAAAGAGGCAAGCGCTTTGGCGTTTCCGTGAAAGTTCTTCGCCTTTGCAAGAATTCTATCCAAAGCCCAGAAAAGGTTTACAGCAGTGGGTCGAGTCGCCCTAATAATGTCTGCAGCCCACTCCAACTCCTTAAGAAGCTCACTCATACTCTTTGCTTTTGAATTGTAGGCTGTTAGGGCAAGAGCAAAGGCAGCAGCCGCCCCTAAAAGCGGTGCACCTCTTATCTTCATGCTTTTTATGGCTTCAGCCATCTCAACGCAGCTCTTAATTTCAAGGATTACGGTTTCGTTTGGAAGCATTGTCTGGTCTATTGTAAGCACTTTGCCATCACGCCACTCTATGGTTCGCCTCAGCACAAATCCCAACTCCAGTAAACCGTTTATGCGCCAAACTTATAAAAAATGTTGGAAGCGAAGCCATGAAAATCGAGAACGTGAAGCTCTTGATAGAAAAATTCGGTAAAAAATATTCTGAAATGCTGGGAATAAAGCTCGCAGAAGGCGAAGAAAATGAAGTGTTCAAGTGGTTCCTTGCGGTAATCTTGTTCGGTGCGCCAATAACGGAAAAAGCCGCAATAAAAACCTACAAGTGCTTCGAGAAATATGGCGTTTTAACACCTAGAAAAATCCTAGAAACGGGCTGGGATGGACTTGTCCAAATCTTGGATGAAGGAAGCTACACGCGATACGACTTCAAAACTGCAGACAAGCTTCTGGAAACAATGAAAAATCTCATAGAAAACTATGGTGGAAGCCTAAAACGCCTACATAACGAGGCAGAGAACACGGAGGACTTGGCGAAAAAGCTGAAGAGCCTCGGTAAGGGGATAGGCGACGTTACGGTAAGCATTTTCCTAAGAGAGTTGCGTGGAATATGGGGAAAAGCTGAACCAGAACCAACAGCGCTGGTTGTTCTCGCAGCCGAAAAGCTTGGAATAATCAGAGAAAAAGCAAAAAGTGCGGCTGAAAGCCTAAAGAATTTCTGGTTAAAGAACAGTGTGGCTGGAAAATCCTTTGTAAATTTTGAGACAGCACTGCTTAGGCTTGGCAAAGACTATTGCAGGAAAAGAAAATGCGCCGTTTGCCCTTTTAAGGCTGAGTGCTTAAGCCCTGAGGCGCCTTAATGTAAGTTATAACTTCGATTGGGCATTCTCCAGAAAGCTTCAACTTCCTCTTCCACTCTTCACCAACTGCAATGAGTAGGAAAACTCCTGAAATTTCCGCCTTAGCTTTCCGAACCAAATTAACTAGTGCCGCTTGGGTTTCCCCAGTCTTAATCATGTCGTCCACTATTAGGACGCTGTCTCTCTTTTTTATGCTATCCTTCGGAATGTAAAGCGACATGGTTACGCCTGAATCCCTAAGCGCATAAGTTTCTTCGAGAAAGGCTTTTACGCCGACTTCTTTGCCCCTCTTGGCGATTACAAGATTCACGCCTAAAGCGTTTGCAACCATTGTGGCAAGCGGAATCCCGTCAACAGCAGCGGTCAAAACCTTTGTTACACGTTTTCCAGCGAAATTTGCAAGCGCGTGATTAGCCGCCTGCTGAAGAATGTTAAAATCGCCGATGATGTCCGTGTTGTCAAAGTATCCTTCCTCATCAAACCTTATCCTATTACGAAGCTCGCTCTCCAAACCAACAAGCTTAGTCAAAACTTTCCAAAGTTGCCTAGCCCGAGCAGTGTTGGGCAAAACATGCCCCTTAGCGTATCTACTCAAAACAGTTACGGGCAAACCAGTTTTAGAGGCTAACTCGCGATAGGTTATATTCCGCTTATACTTGGCTGTCCTAAGCATCTCAATAGTCATCAAACGAAACTTCAATTCATCAACATGCGTATTCATAACAATCCCTTATACACTGACCAGTTAAACATCAAAGTGCTTACCAATTATTATTGCACTACTAATTTAAAATTTCCGCTCAAAAACAAACACAAAACGGGCCCGCCGGGATTTGAACCCGGGATCTCCGGCTTAGAAGGCCGACGCGCTTT
>JBNAWC010000016.1:0-24774 GCA_049700035.1 Candidatus Bathyarchaeales archaeon | reverse complement strand
CAAGACGTTAAGGGCGCGATTGTCAGTTTCGCATGGAAGCTTAAACGTGAAGGATATGCTGAAGGCACAATAACTGACTATGTTTACATCATTGAGGCTTTAGCTAAGCGAGGCGCGGACATCTTCAAGCCTGAAACAGTTAAGGAAACGCTTGCTGCAATTGAGTCTTGGAGCAACACGCGGAAGTGGCAAGCTGTTAAAGCCTATTCAGCCTTTGCTAAACTTTTCAATTTGCAATGGACACCGCCAAAATATAAGCCTGTGTCTAAGTTGCCTTTCATTCCAACCGAGGAAGAGCTTGAGCAGCTTATTGCTGGATGCAGCTTTCAAATGGCAACCTTCCTTAAACTGCTCAAAGAAACAGGCATGCGGTACGGAGAAGCCTTTAACCTGAAGTGGACAGATGTGGATTTCAAAGCGAACACGGTTAGAATAACGCCTGAAAAAGGCAGCAACGCGCGGATGTTTAAAATTTCAAACGAGCTTGCCTCAATGCTTGCAAGGCTTCCAAAGAAAAGCGATAAAGTTTTCTCATATAAGAGTAAGTTCTATTTGAGAAAAACGTTTCTGAAAATGCGTAAAAGAGTGGCTTTCAAACTTGGAAACCCAAGGATAAACCAGATTCATTTTCACACGTTTCGCCATTGGAAAGCAACAATGGAGTACGCCAAAACCAAGGACATACTACATGTCATGCAATTGCTTGGACATAAAAACATCAAAAACACGTTAATCTACACTCAACTTGTAAACTTCAATGAAAACGAATATGTCTGCAAAGCTGCTAAAACATTGGAGGAAGCGCAAAGCTTGATAGAAGCGGGGTTTGAATATGTCTGTGAAATGGATGGAAGCAAACTGTTCAGAAAAAGAAAATAAACATCCACGGGGTACTCAACTATCCCAGAGGGGTAGTCGTCTAGCTTGGTCAAGGATACCAGCCTGGGGAACAAAGTCCAAAGTCCAGAACGCTGGCGGTCCTGGGTTCAAATCCCAGCTACCCCACCACTATCGTTAGTTTGGATTTGGATTCTGACTTCATAACATTTTTACTTTTGTATGTAAATTAGAGACGCGTCAACAATGAAAAAGGGAGGAATATTTGAGGATGCATGTTAAGGTTGTTACTGTTTTGTTGCTGTTGCTTTGTGCTTTAGCTGTAAGCTTTTCTGTGGGTTATGCTGCTGAGATTGCTGCGTGTAGGCTTGACAAAAGTGTGTATTATCCAGGCGGTTCTGGATATGTCAATGTTACGGTGTATAATGATAAAGGCGATGTCATCAGGGTGACTGAAGTGTCTGCGACGGTGAATTATTTTTATGCTGAGGGAACGCAGTATACGCAAACGTTTTACTCAAATGGTACGCTTCCAGTTACAATTGCTGTTGGACAGTCGACATCGCTTTCTGTTCCATTTACGTTGCCTTCGAATATCGCTCCTGGATATGGGAGAGTCAATGTGCGGGCAAAAACAGAGATATGGAATTCTTTAACGCAAAGGTGGATTCAGTCGGACAATCCTACTTACGAGTTGCTCATATACGTGGAATCGCCGTATAAGCAGCAGTTGCAAAATCTTGAGGCTGCCCATAATAACACTGTGCTTATGATGTATGTTTTTCTAGTCACAACTGTGCTTTTTGCTTTGATGCTGCTTGTAACGATAGTTGGCAGAAGAACCGTTGGAGCTACGGTTGCGCCTCCAAGTCCACAGCAGTCTTAGCCTAATGTGAATGTTTCAAGTTCATACTTGCGTATTTTTAGCCATCATTTTCCCGAATCTTTTAAAGAGTTTTTCGAAAAAGCTTTTTTCAAGTGGATTTCCCTTTCCTATTCCTGGGCATTCTTCTGTGTAGTTGAAGGTGTATGCGCCATTGCTTGTTCCCTTAAGTTCAAATGGATAAAACCTACAGATTAGCGGTCTATAAGCGTATATTGTGCATCTGTTTTTGTTTAGGAATATGCATTTTCCATTAGCGTTTTTCCGCATCATGTAGGCGTATGGTTCAAAGCCTTTAACCTCTTCCACGAAAGATTCTGGGCGCATTTTTGTTTTTGTGGCTATTTTTTCAACTTCAGTTTTCAGCATTAGAATTGTTCTTGTCCTATTTTCCGTGTCGCCGCAGCATAAGGCGCATTTTATGCATTTGAAGCGGAGCTTTTTTGGGTATGTAAACTCCAATTTTTCACGCGTCTTGCTTGTTTTTGTGATTTTAGGAAAATTTAATATAATAAGAATGTTATAAATGCTGATTTAATGTGAAATTGTGGGTGGAAAATTTTGGCTTCGAAGAAATTGCTGGATATGTTGAATAAGGCGATTGCGCGAGAGCTACAGGTTGCAATACAGTACATGTGGCAGCACGTTCAATGGAGTGGAGTCAACGGATTTGCAGTGCAAGAAGAGTTGAAGAAAATAGCCATAACCGAGATGAAGCACGCTGAAAAAATTGCTGAAAGGCTAGTTTACCTCGGTGGGACACCAACAACGAAACCTGAGCCAATTTTTGTTGGAAAAACCCTAAAAGAAATGATTCAACGTGACATTAAGGACGAGGAAGGCGCCATAGAACTTTACAAGACAATAATTGATTTAGCACAAAAAGAAGGCGACGTAACAACAGCATTCATCTTCAAACAGATACTTGAAGATGAGGAAGAGCATCACGACATCTTCACAACATTAGCGGAAGGCTTAAAGTAAACAGTGCAATACTCCCCATTTTTCTAAACCTTTAACATTTTCTAATCCATAAGAACTGCCATAGTACGATAATTTGAAGGAGCAAGCTCAATGGTGTCGATTGAAGAAAAAGTTTACGTTATCCAGAAGCATGCGGCAACGCATTTGCATTATGATTTACGCCTTGAAATGGACGGCGTCCTAAAAAGCTGGGCAATTCCAAAAGAACCCCCAACAACCCACGGCGTTAGAAGGCTTGCCGTTCAAGTTGAAGACCACCCACTTGGATATGAAAGGTTTGAGGGCGTGATTCCAGAAGGCGAGTATGGTGCTGGAACTGTGGAGATTTGGGATAAGGGCACGTATAGGCTTTTGGATAGAAAACCAAATAAGCTTGTCATAGAAATTCACGGCGAAAAACTGCGTGGAACATACGTGTTATTAAGGTTTAGGAATGAGAAAAATTGGCTTTTCTTTAAAAAGAAGTGAACATAACAAATAACGATGATTAGAAATGCAGCGGCATGGACAGTTTATGTTATAACTTCGGCTTCTGCGAACCTTCGGCTTATTCGGGTTATCTTTATTTTCGCGTGGTCTCCAGGCTTGGTTTTTGGCACGAAAATGACTAATCCTTGTATCCTTGCTATGCCTTCTCCGCGTCTGCTTGTTTCTTGTATGTCAACTTCGTATTCCTTTCCAATTTCAACTGGTTTTGGCGGAAATCTGCTTCCCCTTTCTCTGCCTCTAAACCCTCTTCTTGCGCCGAAGCCTTTTCTTTCTTCCATAAGTTCACCTCTCGTCCCCTTTTTCAATTCCGCGGCTAGATAACCGTTAACACACCGTTTCTTCCAACGTTCAGTTGAAGCTCGCCCCTGAACGAGGAGACGTAGCCCTTCTCAAGCTTGATTTTGTCGTTAACCTTCACTATGCCTATCTGCTCGTTCCAAAGAGTCAACTTTATTTTTCCAGTTTCGTCTTCGATTATGGCTGTTGCAACCTTGTAGGTTTCATCCTTAAACCTTGAAAGAACCTCATGTGCCTCTGTTTTCTCTATGACTTTTGCCTCTAATGTGACGTTTTTCATTCCATTCCGCAGATCCCTAATCTTCAACTATCCAAACCTTCTTTAGGCTATTTTCTCCGCGACTGCAAACTTTTGTCCGACAGAAAGAATCCTAACCTTCACGCGCTCGCCTATTTTGCTGTTCGGCACAAAAATTAGGAAACCTTGTATTCTGGCTATTCCGTCACCTCTGCTTCCAATGTCGTCTATGACAACCTCCAGCTCTTGATTTTCCTTCACGGGCGATGACTGGAAAAATGGTCTGCTCGGTCGGAACCTACTTTGGCTTCCAAACCTTCTAGGTCTTCTCTGGGCATTTCTTGTTTTTTCAGGCAGCCTTCTTGGCATACTAATTTTTCGTCCTTACCGCGGAACCAGCCTACAACCATCAAGCTCAGGTGTCGTTGATGACACTGAGTTTTGGTTAAGCTGGCTACAACAAGGAGAGGATTCCAATAATATAAAGATTGCTAACGTGCTTCACGATTTTAATCTAGAATAATTTGTTGAAGAGTTAAATATGAATAGAAACTGGTTATTTTATGGAAACTTATTGAATTAATGATTAAGAGGATTAAGCTTGCACCAACCAACCCAAACAAAACCAATAATCCAACTTGTAGATGTGCATAAAGAATACAGGGTTGGAACCGCCTACACAAGCGCCTTAAAAGGTGTAAACTTCAAAATATACAAGGGACAACTTATCGCCATAATGGGACCTTCTGGTTCTGGGAAGACAACGCTCTTGAACATGATAGGTCTCTTGGACAGACCGACAAGGGGTTTCGTATTCTTTGACGGATTTGATGTTTCAAAGCTCGATGATAAAACTCTCGCTGACCTAAGAAATAGTAAGTTGGGTTTTGTCTTTCAGACATTTAACTTAATCAGCAGACTTACAGTTCTTGAAAACATAGAATTGCCATTAATTCCCAGAGAAATCCCGAGAAAAGCGAGGGTTGAAATGGTCAAGGAAGCGCTGGCTAAAGCTGGAGGAGATGAAAGGTGGCTCAATAAAAAGCCAACTCAACTTTCTGGAGGCGAACAGCAGCGAGTGGCGATTGCAAGGGCTATTGTTGGAAAGCCCATTGTGATTTTAGCTGATGAGCCTACAGGCAATTTGGATAGGGCTTCGGCAAAAGTTGTTGTTGAAACTTTCCTTAACCTTAACAAGGCTGGGCACACGGTAATAGTTGTGACACATGATTCAGAGGTGGCGAATTGCATGGAAAAAATATATGTTATTAGGGATGGAACGATTGTAGGAGAATTTATGCCTAATAAGGCAGAGGCACTTATTAATAAGGCATAAAACTCAACTGTTAGGGGCGTGATATGTGATGAGCTTGAAGGCCCTAAAGAAAATTTCATCCGCCATATTGGTTATGATGCTGGTTCTCCAGTGCATACCCATTCTTATACAAAACGTGGCTTTCGGAGAAACTGTAGACTTTGCAATCAAGAATGTCAATGTTAGGTCTTCTGCTGATACTGCGTACATCTATCCGGGCAGCAGTAGGGTGAACTTGAAAATTGAAGCAGCATACCAGAACATCACTCCAGCTCAAGATGTTGTTGGATGGCTAAATACAACAACTGCGAGCATAGGATTTAGCACCCAAAGCGGTGCGTGTTCCCCAGCAAAACTCCTTAATGGCAGTATAGCAGAAAACGTTACTCTCAACACTCATGTGACGTTTGAATATTTGCTTGACATAAACAGTTCACTAGAGCCGGGCGATTATGAACTGACGCTTAACATAACCTACATGAAAGAAGGCAGCATCGTTTTTGAAGTTTATCCGGTAAACATTGCAGTTTCGCCTTATCCAACAATCTCGCTGAGGGTTGTTTACGCATACTTTTCTCCAGCCTCTTATCCAGGGTCAATTGATACAAACCTTTATGTCGTGTTAGAGAATAATGGCAGCTGCGCCATAAACTCTGCGAACTTTAATGTCACACTTCCAGAAAACTTCACTATTGGAAATCCAAGGGCAAACGTTGGATTCGTCGACACTGGGGACCGATTCACATTAGCTTTTACAGGAGTAACAATACCATTAAACGCTGGTCTTGGCGCATACAACATCACCATTTACGCCGATTGTAGCGCGAGAACAGAGGACGGAGTAACTTACAGCAGCTCAACAGTCATCGAAGCCTTTGCCAGCGTAGAGGAACCACCTTCAGAAGAACCAATAATGGTTGCAAATGTTAACACACTTTACAACGGTGCCCCAGCGCCACTGCTTCCATCAGCCAGAAACATCGTGTCGCGAATATACCTTATCAACAGGCTTCCAGACACCATAAGCACTATGTCCGTGAACGCTATGCTTCCAAGTGGAATTTTTGTCAGAGCCGTTTCAGGAACATACATTAACGGGATGGCGCCGGGCGGAACATGCTATGTCGACTTAACCTTGGACGTTGACCCAGAAACTGACGTAGGCTTGGCGGTGGGCATTTTGGACATAACCTACTTGCGAATTGTTTCAGGGTCTTCCTTCTTAATGAATCAAACTGTAAGCTTTCCAGTAAACGTGGAGAGCGCGCACAGTTATCTATCTGAGTTGGCTTTTGTTGAGGCTTATTGGGGTTATCCAGACCCAGCGCCTGCATACTCCACTTCAAGGTATGTGCCTTTAACAATTAGGCTTGTCAATAATGGACGTTTTGACATTCACGGCGTTGCCATAAACGCTTCGTCACCATACCTCACGCCTATAAAGGATTCCGATGCAATCGCCGTTGCTGTTGCGAGCGGAGGCTCTTGCACGGCTGTACTCTACTTTGATATAGGCACGGATGCACTAAACGTTCCAGTAGAAATTCGCGTAGATTACACGTTTACTGAATTTGGAACTTACATCAACGTGTTTAGGAATTTCACAGCGTCTCTGCCAGTTGAAAGTTATCCAGCGTCAGAGAGCATATTGGCGCTTGTTGGTGCTGGATGGCAAAACAACGTGAACGTTTTTCCAAGAACAAGCAACGCAACATTTCAAGTAACATTGGCGAACAGGGCGCCATTCCAAATAAGCGGAGTAAATCTGAAACTGCGCCTTCCCTCTGGGATGAGTTCAAAGGGACTTGACGAGGCAACGGCATACATTGAAGGCCCAGTGCGAAGTCTAGCCACATTCACAGCTTCATTTACAGTTTCAGTCGGCGACGTGTCTCCTGGAATCTATGATGCGGAGTTGACTGTTGATTGTATTTTGCTTTCTGGTGGACCTGGTGTTAGACGTGTCGAAGAGTTCGCGGTACAAATAAGCGTTAATAATGATATGTTTGCTTTGGAGGTTGTGGATACCAAATGGTATGAAGGTTCCGTTGGACCTAACACGTATGGTGCTCACCTGATAATTCTGGTTAGGAATGTTTACGTTGATGGACTTCACGGCGCTGTGCTTAAACTTGAATTGCCAGACGGCATCTACAATTCAGCAGACAACTCAAGTAGCGTTAGTGCTGCGCCACTTTCGGTGCAGTTGCAACTGCCACTACAAACGCAGAACCTCGCCGAAATCCTAAACGCCTTTTTGAGCGCGCAGCAAGCTAGCACAGCGCAAGTTTACGGTAGAGGAGACATCTTAACTTTCATGTTTAGCCTCAACCTTTTCGATGTGGAAGTTGGAAGCTACATGTTTGATGGACAACTTTTTTATATTGACGCTTGGAACGGCAACAGAGAAATCCCATTGGTAATTCCAGTGGCTATACTAGGCAAGGTGGGGTACATTGGATTGATCATGAATGAAAGCATCAGTGTGAGAAGCCGCTATGTCAATACTTCGCTTATGCTGATAAATTATGGTAGTTCGCCAGTGTATGACGCTTATGTTGTGGTTTCGCCTTACCAAGGAATGCCAATACTAATAGCCTCACCAACTGTGAGCTACGTTGAGAGGATACTCCCAGAAGAAAGCCTCGAAATCCCCTTATCACTAGCTTATAATCCTATAGGATTTTACTCACAAACTGGCGGAGTTTCCGCCGTAACTTATGGCCCAGTTCCCCTAATGATATCAATCTTTTACAAGGATTCATGCGGCTACTCCCAAGTATTCAACAATTCCATCGTGGTTGTTGTTGAACCCTTCATAGACCTAGTGCTAAAAAATGTTAAAGCAACAAGCACAGGCAAATCATCAACTGTGACTGGAAGCATCATCAATTATGGCTCATCAACAGCCTATCGCGTTGAGGTAGAACTGACAATAGGCGAAAACACGGAATCATCCTTCATAGAAGATATTGACCCTGGCTCGGAGGCTGCCTTCAGAGTAGACATAAACAAGTATGAGAGTTCAGCCATTTTAACAGTGAAATACTACGACGCTTTCAACAAACTGGAGTCAAAGCAAATAAGCATCAACGTAACGTTGCAAGAAGCACCCGCAACTCCACAAACCCAAGCTGAACAGTTTCCAATTGAAAGATGGATTATCGTAGCCGGCGTGCTTGTCTTTCTCGCAGTGGCAACAATCCTAATTTATAGAATGATGAAGAAAACGAAAATTGAAGGCAGCAACCCTTGAAAAAGTGTTGGTGAAACCTTAAATGCTCATTGACTTCGTTAGGTTGTCGCTGAAAGCCTTAAGTGAAAGAAAAACAAGAGCAGCCCTCACTATAATAGGTATTGCTATTGGTCCGTTAGTGCTTGTCATGATGAGTTCGGTTGTTGGAAGCTACTCAAGCTACATACTGGAAAGGATAACTTCTCTGGGGCAAAATGCCATCGCCGTTTTCCCGTCTGAAAACTACTGGTTTGACGAAGAAGACCTAAACTACATTAAAACAGTCGATGCCGTTGAAAGGGCTGAACCCTTCTACAACACACAAGGAATAGTGAAAATGGGAACAGAAGACGTTAAGGTGTCAATATTCGCGGTTGATTACAGTCTTCTTTTTAAGGCAATAGGAAGCTTAGAAATCGACGAGGGCACAATCCCCTCAGAACGTTCATATGCAATAATAGGGCGAAAAATCGCCTACAAAGACAACACAAAATACTATGGTTTAGAAGACGGTTTAATTATAACTGTGCCAAAAATTGAAGCTGGAAGGATAACTGGCAAAAAGACAATAGGAGTACGCGTGGGCGCAATCCTTAAAGAGTACGGTGGCGCTTTAATCGTTGACCCAGACTCCACAATCTTCATGTGCCTAGATGCTGGCAAGAGACTGTTAGGCTTGGACAAGTGGTCTGGAATACTTGTTTTAGCAAACAACCCAGCTAATGTGAAGCAGATAGTTTCAACCTTAAGGCAACATTACGAGGATAAAGCCCAAATAATAGCATTCAGCTCAATCGCCGAAGCCATATCCAGCGTTACTGGCGCAATAAACTTCATAAACTTTTCAACATCGCTTTCGGCGTTTGCAGTTGCAATTGCTGGAGTAGCAGCCACAATGATAACGTCGGTTATGGAGCGCACAAGAGAAATAGGAGTTATGAAAGCAATAGGCTACACGAACGGGCAAATACTTCTACTAATACTAATGGAATCAATAGTCATGAGCCTAGTCGGTGGTGCGGCGGGAATATCAATGGGCGTATTAGGCGCACATATTCTCTCATCAAGCGGTTTCACAATAGGTGGCATAGGCGAAAGCGGCTTAACCCTGAGATTAAGCCCGCTGATAACACCATACCTAGTAATTCAAACATTGACGCTTACAATCCTCATAGGATTGGCTGGAGGGGTCCTCCCCGCTTATAGAGCATCAAAAATACCACCAGTAGTAGCCTTAAGGTATGAGTAGCAGAATTAAAATTATGGATGTCGTTATGATAGAAGGAAATTCATGATTATTACAGTTGCGTAGTAGGCTACTACGGCTATTAGGGCGCTTTTGCTCCATGAAAACTCGTTTGCAACGCGTGTGGCAATTGCGCACAAGACAACAGTCCATATTGATATTGCGATGGAGGCGTACTGATAAATTGTGGAGAAAATCCACATGCCAGCCGCGAAGTTGTCATACGCTTTTTCGCTTTCGCCTGCAACCTTTCCAAGTATCTCAAGCCTATAATAAATTGTTGGTGAACTTGAGAAGATGACAAGATAAATTAACGATTGAATGAAGAGCGTTATTAGGGCAAACCCAGCCATGATTAATGAGATTTTCCACACTGTTTTACCGCGGAAGGCCTTTGACATTATATATATTAAACCACCTAAGACAACCCAGTTGATGGTGAACTGCATGAAAGAGTTTATTGAATAAGTGAACAAGTATTCTGAGATATGCTCTGATGGAGAACTGAAGGTTCCGTGGAAGAATAACCCATCAACAAGCAAAGTTATGTTTTTAGGTGTACTCCACGTGAATTCCAGTTTTAGAGCATTTATGTTGCTCCAGTTTGCGTTGCCGCTTTCTTGCCACTCTTGTGTTCTAAGAGGAAGCGTCACATTATTCCATTGAGCACTTGCGAAATCGAGTTTACTGGTGAAATCGTAGCTGAAGTAATCTGTTCCTGTGGAATATAGGTATATCGTCGCGCTCGTCGCGTTCTCTTCTGGACTTAAGCTTTTTATCCGCAGCGATGTGCTGTTATAACCCGATTCTGAGCAGTCTATTGGTCCTATATTGTCCAACTGCACCCATATTGTCGTACTTTCGTTTATTGAGAATTGTATGCTTTTGTTGCCGCTGTATATTGTGAGGTATATTGGGATTATCCCCGGCATGCTGTTTACGTAATCTGCATAATTTTCTGTTATGTTTATCCCAGACATCTGTGTTGTCATCCATAATGTCGCGTTTTCTGTCCATTCATCCTTCTTTTCAGAATCTCCATATGGTATTGTTTGCTCAAAATATGTTTTTGAAATTAACATGTAAATGAAAGCTGTGTTTCCAGCTATGAAAAGTATCATTATGAGTATTGGTCCGATGTATTTTGGGTTTTGAGCGATTTCCTTGAAAGCCTTTTGTGGAGCGTATACTACTTTGAATATGTTGTAGGCAGACACCTTTCTATTCTCCGCAGCCATCATTTTTTCTCCTTTTATTAATGGTTTCTACATTCCAAGTTTTAGCCGCCTATAAGTTGTGTAGTCCACGTACTCTAGGAATGGGTTTTGGGCTTGGTAGGCGACTGACATTTTTTGGCGCTTCCGCTTTTCAATTAACTGGCTTGTTGTCATAAGCGAGTAAGCGTCGCTTCCAGCTCCAGAGCCGTAGCTTACGATTAGGATGCGTTCTTCTTGTTTGGCTATGTCTAGAACCGCTGCTAAGCCTACTGGCGAAGACCCAGAATAAGTGTTGCCAAAGTTTGCCACTTGAAGCGACGGCAGATACTGCTCTTCCTTGAACCCAAGCTCTTTTGCTATGCGCACTGGAAATTGAACGTTAGGCTGATGTGCAACAAAATAGTTTACGTCACTTGGTTTTAAGCCCAACCGTTCCATAAGCTTCTTTGCGGCTTTTCGTATGTGCTTGAAATAGGCTGGGTCTCCAGTGAACCGTCCACCATGCATTGGGAATGGTTCGCCATCTCGGCGCCAGAAGTCAGGCGTGTCGGATGTGCATGAATACCAGCCTTCTATTTCTGCTATTAGGTCTGTTTTTCCGAATATGTAGGCGCATCCGCCAAAGCCAACGAAAAGGTCTAGTTCGCCGCCTGGACAATCCCTCGGCGCTGCTTGAGAGTTATCCGCGCCTATAACCATGGCGTATTGAATGTTTGCTTTTGGATAGGTGACAAGCGACGCGGCGTCCTTAAACATGCTTGTTGCAGCTTTACATGCGAATTCCGTGTCAACAGCATCCACGCCTTGTACGCCCTCGTCCTCCTCGCCCAGCTTTAAGACTTGGGCAACTTTTGAGGCTATGGGTTTAACAGCGTATGGGTTTGACTCTGAACCCACGTAAACTTTGCCCACAAGCGTACTGTCAATGCCAGAATGAATAAGTGCAAGTTTTCCAGCTTCAACCGCAGCTGTTATGGCGTCCTCATCGACGAATGGAACTGAACGGGTTATGTTTCCCTCTTTTATTCTGAACTTTGAAGTGTAAACGCCATAGCCAACTATTCCAGGCGCGTCGTACTCCTTATTCGGCTTTACAACAGCGTATTCTTGATGTGGGTAATACTCGTCCGCAAACGTGAATGCCAATGAGATTGTTGGGATTATGTCGCTCCTATCAACTGAGTAGCGTCTCCTGAACCTTGGAACAACCTCACGTCCCTCGAATGTTGAAAAATCTATTTCTTCGCCTTGTCTTATCATTCGATCTGTGAGCCTACCTGGAACGCGAATCTTTCCATTATGGAAAGAAACTATGCCGTAAACGTAGCTGCCAAGTTTTGTGAACTTGTTTGTGGGTTCATTTACAAGTGTGCAAACTTCGAGGACGCCCTTGTCATAGAAAAGGTCTATGTTGGCCATTTTTCCGAAGCTTTTTCTGCCGCATGAGCCACAATAATCTCTTATTTCGAAATACTCTTTTCCGCATATAAGGCAGCGGCAACCCTTCAACCTATCGCCCAGATAGGAGACCCTTCTCTCTATTGGTTCACTGCTCATGGGCCAGTCCCTCCTAAAATGTAAACGTAACCCTTAGTTCCAAAACCCTCCAACTCCAATATACAGCCATATTTTGGCGTTCCATCAATTGTGACTTGGCGTTCGCCAGCCTCGCCCCTCAACTGTTTAACGACTTCGAAGATTTGGGCGCCTCCAGTTGCTCCAAGCGGGTTTCCATCAGCCTTCAAACCGCCATTCAAATTTACGAAAAGCTTTCTACCGTCAATTTCGTAGTATCCCTTATAGTCTTGGCAGCTTTGGTATATGCTTTTCCAAGCGCTTCCGCGTTTGCAGAAGCCCAAATCCTCTAGGGAAACCATTTCCATAACTGTTGACTGGTCGTAAACCTCCAAAACTTGTATGTCCCAAAGGTTTATTCCAGCCCTTCCAAGCGCGTCGTTCATGGCAATCTCGCTGACAGCAAAACGTGTCAAGTCTTGCCTTGCTGGAAAGGTTAGGTAGTCAGTAGCTGAGGCAAAGCCTAAAACGTAAACTGGTTTTTCTGTAAACTTTTTGGCGACATCCGCACTTGTGAGAATTAGGGCTGAGGCGCCGTCGGAAATTGGTGCAAAATCATAAAGCCCCAAAGGTTTCCGAGCTTCTTTACGTGCATTTAAAACTTGTTCAACGGTTATTTTTCTCTGGTACTGAGCATACTCATTCTTTGTCGCGTGTAAATGATTTTTCACGGAAATCTGCGCCAAAGCAACATCCAGCTTTTCCAAATCTTCGCCTTTAACTCCATACTTTTTGATGTAGGCTCTTAGCATAAGCTCGTGGTTTGCCTCTGGAGTGCATCCAGCATAATAACTCCAAGGGTCTTCCAAAAGCATTAGGTCATCGCGAATCTTGTCCCAACGGTCAGTCATCTTCTCTATACCGCCGACCAAAACAACATTGTATCTTCCAGCTTGGATGGCGTTACAAGCGTTTGATAAAGCTGAGCTGAATGAACGTGTAACTTCCATTGGGACATGGAGCTCGGTGAGTTCTGAGAGGAAACCCTCCTCGAGTCCAAGCTTGTTTGTTATTGGCAAAAAGTAATCGGATAGGTAGCATGCTTCAAGGTCTTTGCGTTCTATACCCGCATCTTCAGAAGCTCTAAGCCACGCTTCCTCAATAAGTTTTTCTGGCTCCTTCTCGTAGTGCTCCCCAAATTTTGTTCTTCCAACAGCAACTATTGCTGGACGATTTGGCATTTGCACTTTGCACCTTTCACAGTTATGCAATTATCCCTTTCATTAAAACTTTTAAGTGTTTGCTATTTCGCGGACACGAAAAACTCATAATTCCATAGGGAATACATGCTATTGGCGAGAAAAATGCAAAAAGAGGATTATCGCTTAACAATAACGGTTAAGAAAATACGCGGAAAATGTCCAGTCTTCAATGTTGGAGACAAAATAGTCATAGAACAACCAAAAATAGTCTTAGAGAAAACAGACAATTTGTGCGTTCACGCTTTGGGCGCAATGCTTTCAATGATTATTCCATTAAGCAAAGGAATAAGCTTCAAAGACTTAGGACTAGCAAAAGAGGAGGCAGACAAGGGTTACGTACAATGTCTAGACCCTGGAGAACCTTACACGAGCGGTGGAACAGTTATATTTGAAATAAAGCGTGAGAAAAAGCGTAGCCGATAATTTCAATTATTAGAATGGCATTAGGAGTTTTCTCACACAGGAGGCATTAATTTGGATTTAAAGAAGAAGACTGCTCTGCTAGGCTTTGTGTTTGTGGCTTTCCTTGCTATAGCCTATTTTGAGAACATAATGTTCTACAAGGTTGTGGGTAACTTTTTCAGCAATCAATTTCTTGCTATGCTCATGCTTTTTGTGCATAACACGCTTGCAATTTCGCTTATTCTGCTCGGCATGACCTTCTACGTTAACCTGGTGCTACTAAATTTCTTTAGGAGGGAAAAATATGCGGACATTCTGCTTCAGCATCCACGAATCTTCGCCGCAGTATTCACATTTGTCGTGCTTTTCCTAAGTATCCTACGTGTTGGCAGCTTAACCTATGGCGAAATAGACATCGCGTATTTGCCACAGATTTTGTTGATAAGCGCTCCGACTGGGATTTTGGAGGGCTATGGCATTTATTTAACAATAAGCAAAACATTAAGCAGAAGAATGTCAACAAAAGACCTAATCTTCATCTATTCCATATTTTTGGTTGCTGCTGCAATAGAAGTTGGATTCATAAACTTACTTGCATCCACATTGAGCTAGAATGAACTTGGATTCTCAACGTTCTCCTTCTGCAGCTTAACAGTTAACTCCTCTATTAAACGTTTCAGTTTTGGGCTTAACTCAACTGGATATTGGGGCGCACCCTCAAGCTTCTTATACTTCTCTGGAAGCCTAGAAAGGTTTTCTAAGGCTCTGTTTCTAATGGCATCAAGCGTTGGCAAATCGTAAACTATCTTGCCCTTCTCCATGACCCTTACAAGTAACGGTTCGCCTTCAACCTCCTCGTCATGAAGGGCAATAATATCCTTCTTGAACATACCATCCTCATCTTTAACTCTGAAAACCTGCTTCCTTCCTGGAAGGGTGAGTTTGCCCTTGCTCAGCTTCATTGCTGGAATCATCTTGCCGCTTTTGTTCATGTGTTCGCAAAGTTTGTAAATGACGTCTACATATGGTCTATCTTCCGACGTGCTCATCCTTGTTCCAACGCCGAAAGCGTCTATTTCCGCGCCTTTTTGCAGCAGTTCTTCAACTTTATACTCGTCCAGGTCTCCGCTGGCAAAAATCTTAACATAGCCTAAGCCTTCCTTGTCTAGGATTGCGCGAACCTTCTTGCTTATTTCGACAAGGTCTCCGCTGTCGATTCTTACACTGTTCAGCCTAAAGCCCAGCTTCTCCATTTCCTTAGCGACAATCGCCGCTTTTTCCGCGCCCTTAACATCGTCAAATGTGTCTATCAAGAAAGTGGATCTTTTTGGAAAGGTTCTGGAGAACGCTCGGAAAGCCTCAATTTCACGGTCAAAAAATAGTATGAAGGAGTGCGCCATAGTCCCAAAAACTGGTATGCCATAACGCAATCCAGCAAGCACGTTTGATGTTCCGCTGCATCCAGCTATGTAGCTGCACCTAGCCGCCTTCATTCCAGCGTCAGTACCATGTGTCCGTCTTAAACCAAACTCTATTACTGGTTTTCCCTTTGCGGCGCACACAACCCTTGACGCTTTGGTTGCAATTGTTGTTTGCAAGTTAACAGTATTTAATAGGAAAGACTCGACAATTTGAGCCTCAATTATTGGGGCTGTAACCCTAATCAAAGGCTCGTTTGGAAAAACTATTGTGCCTTCTGGAACCGCCCAAACCTCGCCGCTAAACCTAAACTTTCCAAGATAATCAAGGAAATCCTCCTTAAAGCCTTGCTTACGGAGATATTCCAAATGCTCCTCTGTGAAACGCATCTTCTCAAGATAAAGCAAGGCTTGCTCCAAACCAGCAAAAACAAAGTAGGACCTGTTTGGCGGAAGCCGCCTTATAAACAAGTCGAATGTTGCAAGCTCGTTCCTTTTATTGTCAAAGTAGCTTGCACACATTGTCAACTCGTAAAGGTCTGTGAGCATGCTCATGTCAGAAGCGCTTACAAAGTCAAATTCACGTTTAACCGTGTCTTCTTTCCTCCATGAGTATTCTGCTATTAAATAAAGCAATTTGCAGCGGATGCTTTAAACTGTTACCTCTTCCTCAACGATTTTTATTCCACGCCTCTCCAACGCACCTAGGAAATTTCGGAAGAATCCGTAATCCGTTCCAAGCTTTTCTGGGGGAACAACCCCCTTCATCTTTATCTCCTTTTTGAGAAGCATCTGCGCAACAATCGAAGCTGGATAAGCGGTTGTTCTAGCCATTGCTGTTATTCCATTTTTAGCATCATAAAAGTCTAGTAAACGGTAAATGTATCCAGCCCTGCGCCCAGCCCTTAACCCAAAAACTTCAACCTCCAACGCCACAACATCCTTAACTTCTGGCATGTGAAGCCTCTTCTGAAGAAGCCTTGCCGTAAAGCGTTTCGGCGATACCTTAACGCCGTCAACATCCAACTCTTCATCTTCAAAAAATCCCAAATCCCTAAGCAAACGCGCTTTTTCAGCATGCCCCTTATACCTAAGGGTTTTCTCCCACATCTCATTAACGCCACTGAAAGTGCTAAGCAATGTACGAAGACCATCAGTATAAAACGCCTCAAGCCTACCAAATCCTGGAAAATCCACCTCTTCTATTCCGCTTAGGGCTTCGATATCAACAACTTTTCCATCAACAACTATGCGGGCTTTCCGCGTGTACTCGTCAATCAAGTTTTCAGGAGACCACGTCACAACATAGCCTAAAGGCGGCACTGGCTTTTCTGGAATACCTCCAACCAATATGTGGATTTTCTGCACCTTATCAAGTTTGCTGGCGGCATGCCCAATGAGGATGTTGCTTATTCCTGGAGCAAGTCCACATTCTGGAATAACGGTTACGTCTGATTTAACTGCCTCATCGTTTAGAGTCAAAGGATTTTGGGGCATGTAAGAAACGTCTACAAGGTCTTTTTTTCGCTTTAATACACGACTCAACCAGATTATAACCCAGATTTCCGGGCAAAAAGCCCATGGCTAAGTCAAAGCCTTTAAGCGAACGGACAATCTCGCTTTTGTTCACATTCGAAACGTCCAACTGCATGTAAGAGACGTTTTCTCCGCTTATTTTTTGAGCCACTCTCTTAGCCCTTTCTTCATCCTTGTCAGCCAAAACAATTTTGGCGGATGGCATGCTTTTAGCGAGGTCTTCCGCTGCAACGGCGCCTATGTTTCCGCAGCCAACAATCAGCACTTTCATGAACGCTAATTAAGCGTTGCTTCATTAAAGCTTTACCAAGCGGCAATGCAATTTTAAACGTTTAAGCGTGATTATGGATTTTGAATTTGAAAATCTTATATACTGCCATGTTAATTGTAAGTTTGAGCGTCATGGCTGAAATCTGTCCAACATGCGGGCTTCCAAAGGATTTGTGTGTTTGCGGCGAAATAGAGAAGGAACAACAGAGAATCCGCATAAGACTTGAAACAAGAAAGTTTGGCAAACCGACAACAATAGTCGACGGCATAAACGACGACAAAAACACTAGACTAGCGGACATAGCTCAAAAACTAAAAAGTTTCTGCGCATGTGGTGGAACAGCGAAAAATGGTCAGATAATGCTTCAAGGAGACCACCGCGAAAAAGTTCGCCAATACCTTATAAAGCTTGGATACCCAGAAGAAAACATAGAAGTACAATAAAACAAACCGCAAAGGACGAAGCCCAAAATGAAACTAATACAAAACCTAAAAGAAGTATTCGGGTCGCTGAAACACAGAGGCCCAGCAAAAATATATTGTCCAAGATGCGGAAGCCCAAACATACGCCTATCAAGCAGCCTAGATTACTGGTTGACGCCAAAAAAGTATGTTTGTGAAAACTGCGGATACAAAGGTCCAATAGTGATGGAGCTTGAAAAAGAGGAAGGCTAAAAGCTTAAACTTTAATCTGGAAGTTCAAGGTTTAATTGTTTCTTCAGCGTCTTGTAGCGGTTTCGCACAGTGACTTCTGTTACACCAGCCGCTTCTGCAATGTCCTTTTGCGTTTTCTTTTCGTTGTTCTGCAAACATGCAATGTAAAGCGCAGCCGCAGCCAAACCCATCGGGTCTTTGCCCGCAACAGCCCGTTTCTCTCTTGCTTCTCTGAGGATTTGTATGGCGATGCCCTGCGTCTTACCAGAAATTCCAGTTCTCTCAGCAATTTTTGAAACATACGTTAGTGGGTCGGCTATGGGCATCTGAACGGACAGTTCCCTAAGCAACAGCCTATAACAACGTGCCACATCCTTCTTGTCAACCAGGCTTGCCTCAGCGATTTCACGCAGCGTCCTCGGAGTCCCGCTTCCACGGCACGCCGCATAAAGCGCCGCAGCAGCAATGGCAGCAATTGACCGCCCACGCACAAGCCCCTTGTCCAGTGCTTTACGGTATATTATTGCAGCTTTCTCCTTAATTGGCGGTGGAATATACACTTTGTCTGATAAGCGGTCAAGCTCAGCCATCGCCTGAGCGAGGTTTCTGTCTATTGAGGAATGCACCCTTGAGCGTATCTGCCACTTTCTCAAGCGCCACATTTGCAAGCGTGTTGAAAGTGGAAGTTTCCTTCCAAAAGCGTCTCTGTCAACTTGGCTTATGGCTGTTGACAAGCCCTTGTCATGAACAGAGTAGGATGTTGGCACTCCAACGCGGCTTCTTGAAGCTTTCTCCTCTTGCGTGAAAGCGCGCCACTCTGGTCCCTTATCCATCATCTGCTCGTAGAGGACAAGCCCACAGTCTCCGCATATGGTTTCTCCAGTGTCATAATCATGAACAAGGTTTACACTACCACATTCTGGACATTTGTCGATTAACCTTTGGCGAGCCCCGCTTTCTTTATTGCTCAACTTTCACCCACCCATTATATGTTTTTCGAGAACCGTTACCTTTCCATATCCCTCATCGTTTATCGGAGAAAGAGCACATCCGGCCCCGGTGAGCCTAATTAGATGAAATGTTTTAATATATAAATTTTGCGGTTTTATTTGAAGTATCAACTCCACAAATTTTGAATAATAAAAAGCAATAATTATTTATGAGCGTTAAATGTCAGCTATGATAAGGCTTCCAGAGAAAATCAGAAGAACCCTAGATAAAATAGTCGGCGAACTGCGCACAACAGAAAACATCTATGGCGTCGGATTGTTCGGAAGCTGGAGCAGAAATGATGCAGCATCGTCAAGCGACGTGGACCTCCTAATTCTTGAAAAAAGCAACTCAAATTACGAGTATGTTGAAAGGACGGAAGCCGGAGGCTTGTTCCTAGACTTTGACCATGTGCCAAAGAGCTGGCTAAACGGCCCAATACCTCCAGAACTGGACCAGAAACTGTATGAAATGCAAATCTTGTACGATAGAGATTGGAGCTTGGCAAACACGAAAATTTTGATGACTAAAGTTTACTGTTCGCCAGAAAGAGTCGACATTAGAGCGGAAGCACACATAATAGAGTCGGACATTTACCTAAGCCGTGCAACATCCGCCCTTTCAAGAGAAGACCCCCAAAGCGCCTACATATTCGCAACAGTAGCCATCCAAAACATACTGAAGGTCTTGCTTGAAATATCCCTAGAACCCTTCTCAAACAGCAGATTCCTGGAGAAGCTGGAAAAGGCAGCGGCAAAACTTGGAATGCAAAAAACGTTTAAGAAATACTTGGAAATTGCTGGTCTAGAAGGATTAGAAAGCGCAGAAGTTAATGACAAACTTAAACTGTTCAAGCTGGTTTGGGAGGAAGCAAAAGCCAACATAACAAACAACCAGCAAGCCTTAGAGGCGGCGCACTTCAAAGTTAAGAAAAAGCTTGGCTACTACTTGAACAACGCATTCTTACAAGGCACAATACTACGAACAACCACGCTAATCGAGCAAAAGAAAACAGGCGAAGCCTACAACTATTTGCGAAACATTCTCCTAGACATAATCGAAAACTACGCATGGTTCAAATCAACAATCCAAAAAACAAGAATAGACTACACAACTTTAATGCGCACACTAGAACGCCTAGAAGAAAAAACCCCAAAAAACTACAAGAACATCACAGACTTCCTAGAACTAAACAAAATCGACAAACAAAAAGCAATCGAAACAACAGAAAAAGCACGAAACATAATAACAGAAATACGCCAAGAAAGGAAAACACTAATCAAGAACCATTTAAAAGCTGAATAACAGTAAAAGCCCGGTGGTGTAGCGGACAAGCATAGCGGGCTTTGGACCCGCCGACGAGAGTTCGAATCTCTCCCGGGCTACCACTTTAATCAAACTTGTGGGGGAAAGCGTTAATCCATTAGGTTTTTGGGCCTTGTCGAGTCCATTCTGGAACACGCGCGTTCGGAATGGCGTCTGCCCTCGGAATGTAGGGCTTAATATCTATTATTGGCGAACCTTCGATGGCGTCTAGGCCGCTTACGACCAGTTTGCGCGCGCGCGCAAACAACCTTTATGCCTAAAGAGCCCAAAACTGGAAAAACCCCTGGCGGACCAGCTTGCAATCTTTGGCCAGCCAAGCCTAAAATCTTTGGTACGCTTGGTCCATGAATGTCTGCGTCTAATATGCCAACACGATTGGCGTGTCCGTGAACGGCGAAGGCTACAGCCAAATTTACTGTGACTGTGCTTTTTCCTACACCGCCTTTTCCGCTTATGACGGCAATTTTATGTTTAACCTTCTCCATTCTGTTTTTGAGTTTCTCCATTTGCTCCATCATTTGTTTTCTTCTCGCTTCGATTATGCGTGTTTCATCCGTTGTGCCCATTAAAGCACCAGCATTGTTGTAGTAGGCTATAATAAGTTGGGCTTCACTAAATAGTTTTAGGTTAGCTAAAAATGGAGGTGGAAAATTGACTAAGGTTGGAGAAATCTACCTTTGCGAAATATGCGGAAACAAAGTAAAAGTTGTCGAGGCTGGAAAGGGGACACTGGTTTGCTGTGGAAAACCAATGAAACTCGTGAAACAATAGAAAATAATTTTGTCTGGCATCTAGGGTTATCTGATTATCTGCAACTCCGCTGCTAATGCATCGTTTCGGTTAAAGTCTGTTACTGGAGTGACATCAGAAGACTATAATATGTAAATCATGTGGATAAATTTAAAATCTAATGTGGATGTCGTTATGAAACGTAAGACTACATTTTTTGTTCTAATATTCTTATTTGTCACAACGCTCTGTGCTGTTTTCAATAATGTTAATGCGGTTAGTTGTGAAGGGGTTTCTCTGCCTATCACTTCTAGAAGCTTTTTGGTTGGCGTAACTCCCACGCCAAATTTGAACGGTACGCTTGAAGAGATTTATGGAACAGCTGGTGCGGTTGCGGACGTCATGAACCTTTGGTTTGTAAATGTACCATGGTATAACACAACAGAGCATGTGAAAAAGCCTGCTACGCAATGGCTTTTAGGGTTGATAAATTCAAGTGGGCTGACGCCTATATTTGAATTGAACTTTTGGACTATCGTGGATGGGAAGGTGATTTTGCAAATTCCGCCATATCTGGATTCTAATACGACGAATCTTGGAACACTTGAGTTTCGTCAACTGTGGATTGAGCAAGCCGTTAACATTTCGCGGGATTATCAGCCAAAATATTTCTGTATTGGAAATGAAGTTGACACTTATTATTGGAATTGTAGTCAAGCAGATTTTGATAATTATGTCAGTCTTGTAAGCGAAACATATGATGCAGTAAAGGCAGTGTCTCCAGAAACAAAAGTCTTCATAGTTTTTAGGCTTGACACAATTGACTCATATGACGGTTGGTCTCTTATAGAAAAATTTAACAAAGACAAAATTGACCTTTTTGGCTTCACATCATATCCATACATGCTTGGCTATCCGGGACCAGCGCTGTATGAAAAACCAAGCGATATGCCCAATAACTATTACACGCGAATAATGAATTATACTGGAGAAAAACCGATTGTTTTTAGCGAAATAGGATGGACAAGCTCCGAACTACTGCGAGGGGGATCAGAAGAAGAGCAAGTTGAATTTCTATTGTGGTTTTTAGAATACACAAAGGGCATGCCTCTTGAAATTGTCAGCTGGTTGTGTCTATATGATCTCCGTGCAGTTGATGAGGAAACGGATCCGAACGCTAAGCCAAATGACTTTGTTGGATTGCGATATAAAAATGGAACTGAAAAGGCGATTTGGAGTTATTGGCAAACCCTTTACGAAGTTCCTTGCTCGGTTCCAGAATTTTCGGAAGCATGGTTCATCCTTCTCACTTTAATGTTCACTACACTTGTCGTTGCTTCGATCAACAAAGGCAGAAGGCTTTTCAAGCAGTTAAATGTGAGGTAACCTTTAGCGGAATCAATTTTGATGTAAAATATTAATCTGCAATATTGTTTTTGAATTCATAAGTGTTTTAATGTTTTTGAGTTAAGTTATCTGTTGCAGGGTGAAGTTGCCTTGAACGAGCAAATCCTTCAAGCTTGCAAAGAACTTATTGATGATGCAAAGGCTGGATGTGCAGACCTCGTGTTTAAGGAAGTTTGCCTAGACATTTTGTCGCGGGCGCGGAACATTCTAAGCGAAAGACAATTTAAGAAACTAGTCGCCTACGCAGCCATCAAAATGAAAGAGAAATCTCCCATAGAGTTTCAGCACGAGTTAATATTGCGCAGATAAACGCAATTTTCAGTAGGCTCTTGATACAGCCAAACCTCGCAGGGCAACTTTCACCCTGCAAAGTCTTTCTTTTATAAACCAAGTTTGTAGCCTATTTTGCGCAGAAAATCTTTTCGCGCTTTTATGTCATTTTCGCCTTCTATTCCCTTACTTTTTGAGCCGTCTATTACGCCTATTATGCCTCTTCCCTGTTCTGTTTCCGCTATTATAACTTCTAGCGGGTTTGCTGTTGCAGCGTATATTGTGCACACTTCTGGCACTCTTTTTATCTTGTCCAAGACGTTTATTGGGTAAGCATTTTTCATGAATATTATGAAGCTGTGTCCACATGCGATTTCGTAGGCTTTTTTGGCTGCCAACTGCCTAAGCTCCTCGTCGTTTCCTTCGTGCCTAACTAGGCATGGGCCGGAACTTTCGCAGAATCCTATTCCGAACTTCACGTTTGGAACAGCGTTAACCATCGCCTCGTATAGGTCTTCGACTGTTTTTATGAAGTGCGCCATGCCCAGAATAACGTTGCAGCCTTCTGGAACATCAATTTTGACTGTTCGAAACTCCAATAGCCTCTACCCCCCTCTAGTTTTTCTGTTAATATTGCGCAGTTTTGGATTTAAATACTATGTTGGCAATAAAGAGCATGGTGCCTAAAGCAACAATTATTGAAGAGAGATAAAAAGCGTTGATGTAAGCCACGTTTTTGGGCATTCCTAGAATGTTAACTTGTAGATCCGCGAATGGTCCTCCAACAAAAAGTCCAGCTGGTCCCCAGCTTAAAGCCATAACCGTGTTGTAACGCCCAAACAAGCGTCCTCTCCTTTGTTCTGGAATTAGGTCGCCAGCAAGAGCGAAACCGACTGTCTGAACAGTCCAAAATGCAATGCCATTCAAGCCATAAATAAGGGCCATTAAAGGCGCATTTCTTGCAAATCCATAAAATATTGGCGTGAAAATGCCTAAAATCAGCCCCAAAACTATTGCCTTGTCTCTTCCAACCTTGTCTGCTAGGCTTCCAGAGGTTAGGCTTGCAATCATACCGCCAATCGTCCAAGCGGCAAGTATTAAACTCATTTCTTGGTCTTGTGCGCCTAAACCTTCTGGAAGCTCTAGGAATATAAGGAATATTTGGTTTATCGACGCCATGCCTAAAACAATAATTATTAGGGATGCCAAGAACCATTTGTAAGCACTCTCGTTTCCACCATTAAACTTGTCGCTATGTCTTTCCTGCTTTTCAATGGCAACGTTTGATGTAGTTTTTGTTCTCTCTTGTCTAGAAATCAAAGCCATTATTACTGCGCCCACGAACAGCAAAATTGTAACCACAAAGAATATTGTTCCGTTCTTGAAGCCTTCGCCTTCACAGTACAAGTTTCCAGCAAAAAGGATGCCAACCATCCTACCCAACGAAGCAATGAAGTTTAATGCTCCAACAACCTTCCCACGAATATCTGGTGTCGTAACATCTGTTAAAAGCGCAGCCCACCCAACATCAGACATGGACCAAAAGAACTCTAGGGCTGATAACCCAAAAATTATTGTTAAGCCAGCGGCAAAGTTGTCTCCAACGTCAATAAACGACCTATGCGCTAGGAAAACCGTGATGTAGGCAAAAGCCGCTATAGTTTCGCCAGCAATAATAAGCCTAGCCCTCAGTTTGTAACGGTCACTTATCTTTCCCCAAAGCAAATTCTGCCCCAAACCAGAAGCAAACATGTTAAGCGTCCCAAGAGCCGCCGTAGACGTAACCGTCCCCATCAACGCGTAAAGATAATTTATCATAAACGTGTAAAAAACACCTCTCCTAACAAAAGTTAGAAACTGAAAGAGACTCAAATTAAAGAAAACCTTCCTCCAACCAGCATACGCCGACATTGCAGCAGCACCGACTTTTCCCATTCAAGCCTCACTTTATAACCTCAACATAAAATGGCAGGCGTATATTAGGAATTTGCCGCCTTTATCCAAAACCATCAAATCAACGACAAACTTCAAAAGAACCAAAACCTAATAAGAATGGCAAAATGAAAAGAAAACGACAAGAGAAAACGGCGAAACATCTAAATGAAATAGCATACTCCTATTCAATAGAAACATCATGGGCCGGTAGTTCAGTTTGGTATGAACGCCTGACTTGCACTCAGGAGGTCGGGGGTTCAAATCCCCCCCGGTCCACCAAATTGCGTGTGCACAAAAGTCCACTATAAGGGCCATAAGG